>QMUP01000010.1 GCA_003660635.1 Candidatus Wolframiiraptor sp. | reverse complement strand
TTATTGTTAAGCTCAGCGACCTAGTAAGCCCGGTTATGTAAAGTGAGCCCGATGCCACAGCATATGCTTCTTCAAATTCTGTACCGTTCCAGACGACATCCCATGCCAGATTCCCCATATGATCGAAGGCGACTATCAACACGGCGTAGTCACCCCTGTTCGGATCCACAGTGTAGCCTACTAGGTACACCCGCTGGGAATCCACGGCCACCGAATGAGCCTCGTCTGTTCCGCCGCCGTCCCAGGTCTTGGCCCATTGAAGATTTCCATTTTCATCAAACTTAGCGATAGAGGCATTATAGGTATAGCGGACGGGGCCGACGATGTACACGTTTCCGGAGGGATCAACCGTTACGCTCTCGCTCCACGTGTTACGCAATCCTATCTTCCAGATCTCTCCCCAGATCATGTTTCCACCGGTATCAAGCTTCAGCAGGAATGCGGAGTAGGCGCTGGCGTTCTTCCCCGCTACATAGATGTTATCGTTACCATCTATTGCTATGTCGTATCCGTATTCGTCCCTATCGGCGGTCCCTATCCTCTTGCTCCAAACTAGGCTGCCATCGGTCGGGCTCAACTTCATTATCAAGCAATCGTAGGACGTGCCGATGTCGATCTCCCCGGTCACGTACACATAGCCATTAGAGTCCACCGCGACCCCTCTTCCTACATAATCAGTTGCCCCACTCCAGATCTTGCTCCACTGGAGGTTTCCATCGGGGTCGAATTTGGCGACGAATCCATAATATTGGGAAGTTCCGGTATCCTGTGTTTGTCCGACGACGTAGATGTTTCCTTGCCCATCTACAGTGACGTCATAAGCTTCATCGTTGTCGTGTATTTTCAGGGCCTTAATCCACAATAAGCTGCCGTCGGCCTTCGAGAGCTTGGCCACAAAGGCCTTAGCATAACCCGTGGAATTAAGGTACTCCCCGACCACGACTACGTAATCTGAATCCACCGCGACCCCATAACCAGAATCAACTCCATTTCCGTAGAAGTACTTCTCCCAACTTATGGTCTGGGCGCTGGGCGACGACAGGATCATGAGAGAGATTAGTGCAAGAAGCGTCAAAATGGCTGGAAAGGAGAGTCCCCTCATGGAATACACCCTCACTAAACCGGAATATTATCCGAATACTACCATAAAAAATTTCAAATTTCTAAAGACCGATGGCCTTTAGAACAGAATTCTCCCCACGAAAACCCACTGCGTGTAGACTTTCTAGAATATTTCTTGGTCAGAAGATTTCAGCAGCTTCGAAAGCACTTCTAGTAAGGGAAGAGCGCTCAGTTTAGAAGCTGTATAAAAGCGTTTATAATGGGTGTATCACCCTTATCCAGGGCAAAAGAGGGGATGCCGAGGGGAAAGCGGCGGAGGGGAATATACTTCTCCAAGAAAAGGCGTAGATGGCCCTGGATCCTGCTCATCCTAATAGCGTTCATAATCTTGATCTCGGCCACAGCTTACATCAGCCAAAGCCCCGGAGAGATCAGCCCACACAAGAGGGCCGCGATTCTCGACGGATTATCCGCGGACTACCCAAACCGGACCTTCATAAATTCGGCGGAGAAGATCTTGGAGAGCGCGGGTTTCACGGTCGACATCTATGGCCCGGAGAATGTGAGCCTGAGCCTCCTCAGGGAGCTTCCCTCGAAGGATTATGGCCTCGTGATCTTCAGGGTTCACGGCGGTAGGATAAAGCAGCCGATGGGCTTGTTCATAGGCGGGGGCCTCTTCATCGAGAGATGCGGCCCAGAATCACATAAAGATGAAGTCGAGTCGGGATACCTCCTCCTCGGGAGGCCATTCCTCTCCAATGATACCTATTGTGTCGCGCCGCCTCACTACATCACCGATAAGCTCGACGGAGAATTCGAGGGAACAATAATCATCGCGATGTCATGTTTCACCGGAGATGATAAGGCTTTGGCGAACGCGTTCTTCAAGCGGGGGGCAAAAGCCTACATAGGATTCAAGGGAAAGGTCTCTCCCGCCTACGTGGACGCGTTCATCACGAGATTCCTTCAAAAAATATTCATCGAGAAACTCCCGATCAAAGAGGCTTTCACCCAAACAAGCAACGAATTAGGTTTAGATCCACATTACGGCGGAGCTCCCGTCCTCTTTCTCCCATAGATCAATGCGGGAATATGGTTTTTAAGTAATCCGGAAGAACTTGTTCTCGGTGAAGGCTTTTGCCGAAGCTCAGAGCCCCGATAGTCGCGGTTCTAGGTCACGTCGACCACGGCAAGACCACGCTCCTAGATAAGATGAGGGGAACCATAGTCGCCGCCAGGGAAGTAGGCGGGATAACCCAGCACATAGGCGCCAGCATGTTCCCCCTCGAAGCCGTCATCCGCACCTGTAGGGCGCTCTTGGGCGAGATAGGGGTCAAGAAGCTTGAAGTTCCAGGCCTCCTCTTCATAGATACACCTGGCCACGCCGCGTTCGCGAATCTTAGGAGGAGGGGAGGATCGCTCGCCGATCTCGCGATCCTAGTTATAGACATCATGGAGGGGGTTCAGGAGCAGACGCGGGAGAGCATCGAGTTATTGAGGGCTAGGAGGACGCCCTTCGTCGTCGCCGCCACGAAGATAGACATGATACCTGGCTGGAAGCCGCAGGGAACAGTTCCCTTCAAGAAGAGCTTCGAGGCGTAGTCGGCGCCCGTGCGGGAAGATCTCCAAAACAGGATTTACACGTTAATGGGGGACCTCTCATTTTACGGGTTTAACGCCGACCTCTACTACAATATCCGAGACTTCACCAAGACCCTCGCCATAATCCCGGTAAGCGGGAAAACCGGCGAGGGCGTCCCAGACCTCCTCCTCGTAATCCTCGGCCTAGCTCAAGCATTCATGAAGGAGCATCTACTCATCCACGAGGGCCCGGCCGAGGGCGCCGTCTTAGAGGTCCTCGAAGAAGAGGGAATAGGAACCACGGTAAACGCCATCATCAGCGACGGGATCCTGAAGGTCGGCGACAGGATAGCGTTAATGGGGATCGACGGCCCCTTCATAACCCGGGTTAGAGCGCTTCTCCTCCCCAAACCTCTAGACGAGATGAGGGATCCTAGGGACAAATTCAAGAGGGTTGAGGTGGTGGAGGCCGCGGTCGGCGTCAAGATCGTCGCGGAGGGATTGGATAGGGCGATAGCCGGTTCACCAATCTACGTAGTCGAATCTCCGGAGAAGGAAGACGAGGTCCTAGAGAAGGTGAAGTCGGAGGTCGGCGAGATCCTCCTCAGCACGGATAAGGTTGGGGTCGTCTTGAAGGCCGATACCCTGGGAACTCTCGAGGCCGCGATTCAAACGCTCAGAGAACGCGGGATACCTGTCAGGAGAGCGGGAATAGGCGATGTCTCGAAGAGGGATGTTGTGGAGGCTGAGGTCGTCAGGATGAAGGATGAATATAAGGGGGTCATCCTCGCGTTCAATACGCGCGTGGATCCCGAACTTGAACTCGAGGCAAACAGTAAAGGAGTCAGGATCTTCAAGGAACGAGTCCTCTTCAGACTGATCGAGAACTACTTGGAGTGGGTAAGGGAGGAGACGACGAAGCGGAAGCTCAGGACATTCGAATCGCTCATCAAACCGGGAAAAATCAAGATCTTACCAGGATACGTCTTCAGGAGAAGCGAGCCCGCAATAGTCGGTATAGAGGTCTTAGCTGGAATGATAAAACCCAAGTATCCCCTGATGAACGCGAATGGAAAAGTCGTTGGAACGATAGCGCAGATACAAGATAAGGGCCAGAGCATCTCAGAAGCCGAGAAGGGGATGAAGGTCGCGATCTCCATGAGAGAGCCGATCGTCGGGAGGCATGTCAGAGAAGGCGAGATCCTATACGTCGCGGTTCCAGAAAATGATGCACGGCTTCTCCTGAAGGAATACAATGATATGCTAGATGAAGAGGCTAGGAAAGCTCTCGAAGAAATAGTGGAAATAAGAAGGAAACGAGATCCACTCTGGGCGAGGTAAAAGCTACACGGTTAATCCTGAGAATAATCGTCGGGTCTTTGAACGGTTTATAGTTTTATAGTGCCGTTTTTCATCCTCTTCGGAGATGTCGGAGAAGGCAGCGGCGCCGAAACTGGTGCTCTCTAACCCCGAGGATGGCAAAGTGAAGACGATTGAATTAGATCCAAAGGTGTTTTCCTTATTCATCGGCAAGAAGATAGGAGATGAGCTCGATGGATCCATTCTGGGCTATCAGGGGTATAAAATCAAGATCACAGGCGGAACCGATAGAGACGGCTTCCCCATGAGGCCTGATGTCAGCGGCGCGAGGCGTGTTAGGATACTTCTGTCGGGGGGTATTGGATTTAAACCATTGGAGAAGCCGCCTTCAAAGAAGAAAAAGCGGAGGCAGAGAAGGAGGAAGAAAGGTCTTAGGAGGAAGAAGTCGGTTCGAGGAAACGTGATAAGCGATGCAATAGCCCAGATAAACGCGGTTTTGGTCCCCGTTAAGAAGGAGGTGAAGGCCGCGTGAACATCGAGGTAATTCAAGACCGGGAGAACCCGTTACTCAACCGGAGGGAACTAGATCTCTTAATTCACTATGAGTCCTCAACTCCGAAAAGGGAAGATCTCAGAAAGGCTATTTCGGAAAAATACGGCGTAGAGGTTGAGAGAGTGATAATCGAGAAAATGGAGTCTTTATTCGGCACAAGGAGTGCAAGGGCCCATGTCCACATCTACGACACCGTCGAAGACGCAAAAAGGTATGAAAGAAAACACATTCTTAGGAGACATGGGCTCATAATGGAGGAGGCGAAACAAGTTGGGTAAGCAGGCTCAGCTCTGGAAAAAATACAAGTTAGAGGGCGGTAAACTGATTAAACAGGTCGTATATTGTCCGCGATGTGGACGTGGATACATAATGGCGGATCACGGAGACAGATATTATTGTGGCCACTGTCATTACGCGCAATATAAACAGCCGGAACAAAAAGCCGAAAGGAGTTAACGTCCTTTTTATGGTCACAGCGTTATCCTGATGCGAGTTTGAGTATTTTCCATGCTAGTTTTCTAGAATCTTCTCCAACCTTCACAATTACGCTACCCTCCTTCGGCTGTCCATAGATTATTATGGAGCGATCTGGAGCTGAAAGTATTGCTGCGAGGGTGAGTATGTCTTCTTCACCTTCAACCAGCAGTACTGTATCCCTTAGATCTCTCTCTTGGAGAAGCGTATGCAATTTGGCGACGGCCTCTGGATTCAATGTCCCCGGTTCATTTGTAACCCTTACGATCCTCATTCCTTCCAACTTGAAAAAATCGGTTCTCCTCCTCTCGATTTTTCCATCGACTATGTAGAGATTTATGGGAACGCCCCCTCTTCTAAGCATCTCTGATGTGTAATCTCCAACGGCTATGACTAGCGGTGGATGTTCGATGTTGATCACCTTCTTGATCTCCTCTAAGATTTTCTGAGGATCTCCCGTTAGGAGTTTTCCAGCCGGCTTTCTGAGGAGTTCCTTAGCTTTCTCAGGGAAGATGACTTTCTTCTTTAATGGCCATTCAGGCAACTTTGATCGCATAGGCTCCCTTCTTGAGCCCGAGTTCCTTGGCTATTTCAGATTTTTCCTCGTCAAAGACTATGATAAGACCCGCGAAGTTCGTAGTCAGATTTGATGACCCACAGTTCTCACATGTATTTTTCGTGGTTAATCTCCTACAGTTCCTGCACGCCCGCTCTCTCGCAGGCATCACTTTTCACCCGCCACGGCTTCTGCTTTCTCAGATTTCGGCGCTGCTTTCTCGAGGCTCTCCTTTATCCACTCTATCTTACCCAAGTATGGCTGTCTCGTCGTAACCCCAACCTTCCCAGTTGTCCCATGGGCCAGGGAGACGGCGACTATCCTGAATCTGATATCGTCTCCAACCTCTAGTTTCTTCCCCGTCTTCTTGCCGGTTAGAATGGAGTGTCTTTCATCATAGGTTATGTAGTCGTCCATGATCTGCGAGATGTGGAGGAGGGCGTCGAGTGGGCCTACCCGGATGAAGGCGCCGAACTCGGTTATCTCAACTATCTCTCCCTCTCCTACTTCTTGGATGCGGGGGGAGAAGCAGAGGAGCTTCGCCTTCGCCCTGTGGTAGGTCGATCCATCTCTTGGGAGAAGCATTCCTATGGGGTCTACCTCCACGTCCACTACCATGACGACGTAGCCAAGTTCCTCGATTATCTTTCCTTCATATGCTTCCCTCAACCTTTCCAACGCTACTTTCTTCAGGGGTTTCCCGAAATCCCTTGGAGGAATTGCTACAACATCCTCAATTTCTGTAAGGGTGAACATATCCCAACACTCGTGAAATTGCCGAAAATTTAGGATTCAGTTTCAATTTAAGGCTTTCCCCGGCCGATGAGGCTGGGAGGACGCTAGGCAATTATCGATCCAGCTTTGAGACATTGTTCTGAGATTTTTCCTCGGTATTCCCCGTTTTTAGCATGGATCGAGTGGTGAAAAAGAAAATTATTCCGCCTATTCATTTTATCTACTGAGGTGTTGAGATGAGTTTGAAGGGAGGCTACTGGGGAAGGATAGCCTGGGTCAACTTAACCTCTGAAAGTGTGCGGATCGACGAGTTTGACGAGGAGTTCGCCAAGAAATATTTGGGAGGAGTTGGATTCGGGATAAAGCTCGTCTCCGACATCGTGACGAAAAATGTCGATCCCTTCAGCCCCAGAAATGTGCTGGTATTCGCGACCGGCCCCTATCAGGCGGCGGCGATAGCGAGTGCTGGCAGGTGGTCGGCTTGTGCCAGATCTCCCTTAACTGGGTATTGGGGGGAATCGAATGCCGGTGGCCATGGGGGGCCAGAGCTTAAGAAAGCGGGTTTTGACGCGATAGCGATCGTGGGGAGGGCCGAGAAACCAACCTATCTCTGGATACACGACGAGAAGATCGAGTTCAGAGATGCCTCGAAGTACTGGGGTATGGACACCGCCGAAGCAACCGACGCCCTGAAGGAAGATGTGGGGGATAAAAATGCGAGCGTGGCGGCAATAGGCCCCGCCGGAGAAAACCTCGTCAGATATGCTGTAATAGCAAATGATAAGCACGGCTTCTTTGGGAGAACAGGGCTCGGAGCCGTAATGGGGTCAAAGAACCTTAAGGCCTTGGTGATCCGGGGGACGGGGAAGCCGCCGATCGCTGACCCTGATAAACTCAAGGAAGTCTATCAAGAGGTCTTGAATAAGGTGATGAAAGCTCCCTTCACCAAGGTAAACTCGGAGGATGGACAGGCGGCGGCGGTCGTCCCACGAGAAGAGAATGGTCTCTTGCCGATGAAGAACTGGGCGCAGGATCGGTGGCCCGAGGGTGCTAAGAAGATTGGGACGCCTAGGTTCACGGAGGAGCTTAAGCCCGCTCGATGGCCATGCGCCTATTGCGTGATGGGTTGCCATAGGAGGATAACAAATCCCGAATACGAGTCTAAGACCGCTGGCCCCGAGTATGAGACGCTCGCCATGATAGGCTCAAATCTCCTAATCGACGACCTAAAAGCGTTAGTTAGGGCAAATGACCTATGCAATAGATACGGCATAGACACGATCGAGGTAGGAGGCGTGCTCGGTTGGGCTTTCGAAGCATATGACGCCGGCGTGATCGGAAAGGAGGAAACGGATGGAATCGAATTAAAGTGGGGTAACGGAGAGGCGCTCATAACGATGATTGAAAAGATCTCAAAGAGAGAGGGCCTAGGCGATTTATTGGCTGAGGGACTTAGGGCCTGTGTAGACGCATACCCCGAGACAAAGCCCTATGCCGTGGAAGTTATGGGACAGGCGGTAGCAGCCCATGATCCTAGGGCATTCTTCGGTGAGACTATTACGACGATAGCCTCCACGCGTGGCTCATGTCATATACATGGATTCGCAGAGGCAATAGAGCTCGGGGTAACTCTCCTGGAGCTTGGGCTGGATAAGCCTATGGATCGCTTTGAGTGGAGGAACAAGGGCTACGTCGGCGCGGTTTTCCAAGATATACAACAATTCTGGAATAGCATGGTGTGGTGCTTCTTCTACTTCTTCTCAGACGTAAATCTAAGCGATGAAGTCGCAATACTAAACGCGATAACCGGCTGGAATCTAACTCCGAGGGATGCTGCAAAGATAGGTGAACGCATCGTGAACATGCAGCACTGCTTTAATCTGAGGATGGGCCTAGACCCATTAAAGGAAAACGTGATGCCTGAGAGATTAAGTGTCCCCCACAAAGAGGGTGGAGCCGCGGGGAAGATCCCGCCTTGGAGGGAAATTCTCAGGGAGTACTGGAAAACGAGAGACTGGGTGAATGGAATTCCCACCAGGAGAAAGCTTCTGGAACTTGGGCTCGACGATTTCGCAAAGGAGATCTACGGCTATTAACCCCGCCATATTTTTCCCCTTTTTCAGGCCAACGTCCCCGTGAAAAAGATGCTCTGATCTTTCTTCACCGTTAGGATTGGTATGCCTCTCTCCCTAGCCTTGGAGATTAGATCCATATCAATTGAGGCCAAGGCCATCCCAAGCCTTTCGGCTTCCTCAAGTAATTTTTGATCTACTTCCAAAGTTTCCGGAAGATCCGATCGCAGCTTATTCATTTTCTCGGCGATCTTCAAAGCCACGCCTGCCAAGGTTCCCCGTTTCCCCCCTCGTGCGGCCAGTCCTTTGAGCTCTTTGAGGACGTCCTCTAGAACATAGCATTCGAGTTTGTCTCCTAAGCTTTCTTCAGCCAGCGATATGAAGTCGCGGCCTTTCTCTGCGCAGAGAAGTAGAAAACTTGCATCGACGAGGATCTTCATGATTACACGACTTTCCCGTAGCCTATTAGCCTCCAAGCTGACCCGATTATCCTGGAAATCGCCACCTTATCCCCTTCAGACGCGATTACCGGTCTCTTCAGGGCCACTTCGATGGTGTCGCTCGTTCTCTTGGTGACCACGCCGCTTGTCACCGATGAATAGACGTTTAAGACCAACTGTTCTCTTTCTTTGATGGGCGCCACCGGCGTTCTCTCGGTTAGCCCGACGACTTGATCGAAGAGGGTGTACTCAATTGTCACATCATATCTGGTAGGGGGTAGAGTTCCCGGAGCTCCGGCCATGTTCCCCGTCATGCCATCGGATTTCGTTAAAGCCGGATCGAGTTTTGTTTCTATTCCCGTTAATCCCCCGCTCCTGGCCTCCTCGACGTTTTTCCCGCCGGCTCTGATGTTCACCACCTCCGTTATTAGGGGCTCATATTTCCTCTCACTTGTTGGAATTCCAGGAGCTATCTCGACTTCATCGCCTATCCTCACGACCCCCCTAATTATCGAGCCTCCGATGACCCCGCCCTTAATCTTATTTGCCGGCGTCCCCGGCGGATTTATATCGAAGGATCTGAGGATCGGCATCCTGAACGGTTTATCGAGTTCCCGCTTTGGCGTTGGTATGAATTTCTCCATGGCCCAGAGTAGCACCTCGATCCCGATTGCATGTTGACCTGAGACGGGGATGATCGGCGCGTCTTCAACAATGGTTCCCTTAACGTATTCCTTTATCTCAGCGTAGTTCTCCAGGGCCCTCTCTTTCGTCGTCACATCGATCTTATTCTGAGCGAATACTAGGTTCTTCACCCCTAGGATTAGGGCTGCTTGGAGGTGTTCCCGATCCTGGGGTTGGGGGAATTTATGCCTAACATCTGCGACGAAGATCGCTCCATCGAAGAGAGCGGCTCCAGAGAGCATTGTGACCATGAGCGAGTGGTGACCTGGGCAATCGATGAACGAGATCGCCCGCGTGAACTCCGTTTTAGAACCGCATCGTGGACAAGTTTCCTTGGAAGTGTAGTTGAATGGTTCCTCGCAATTAGGACACCTGTAGATCGCGGCGTCTGCATAACCTATTCGAATGGTTATCCCCCTCTTCAGTTCTTCTGAATGCCTGGCTGGCCATATCCCCGTTATGGCCTGAACAATAGTGCTCTTGCCATTGTCGACGTGCCCGAGGGTCCCTATGTTGACCTCAGGCTGAGTTGGAAGGGGCTTTTGAGCCGACAAATCTCCACCTAATGCAGGTCCGTGCCTCTAACTCTTAACCATTTACCCGCTTAGCTCGTCTGGAGCTCCCCCTCATCGAAGAATATCTTGTGTTCACGCTCGTAGGATTCCTCGCTATCTGATGCATGTATGAGATTGTCTGTAAGCTCTATCGCGAGATCTCCGCGTATGGTTCCTGCCTCCGCCTCCGCCGGATCCGTAGCGCCTATTAGTTTCCTGACCACGCTTATAGCCTTTCTTCCCTCTAAAACCATTAGCACAACAGTTTTCCCAGCTATCGTGTTTATCAAATTCTCGTAAAACGGTTTTCCATAATGGACCTTATATAATTCGGCAGCCTTCTCTCTGGAAATCTTCTCGACCTTCAGCTGAATTATTTTTAGACCTTTCTTCTCAAACCTCGAGATAACCTCGCCTATCAACCCACGTTGGACGCAGCTGGGTTTTAGCATAACAAAGGTTCGTTCCATACACGCTTTGGGTTAGGAGAATAATTTAGACCTTAATTTTCTCGTTTTCTCGCTTTAGACAGACTTAGGCGAATATTTCTCGGTCCATTTGAATTTCCTTGGATCTCTGTGGAAATCGATCATGCTAACCCTGCATTTTCTTGAACAGAACCAGAGTTGGGTTCCATCTTTCTTTACGTAGAGTATCCCCTTGCCGTGTAGGAATTCTCTGCCGCAGAAGGCGCATTTATGGGTTGTCGGCAAGCTCATTCCCTCCTCACCTAATCTTCTCGGCCTCGCGCTCCGTATCCAGTAACATCAGGATGTCACCTACTCTTACGGGGCCTTTGACGTTCCTCGATATCACCCTTCCGGCGTCTCTCCCCTCCAAGATCCTAACCCTAACCTGTGTAACCTCCCCTGTGACGCCCGTTCTGCCGACTATCTGCTCGACGACGGCGGGAACCGGTTCTTCGACCCTTTCAGCCCTCTTGCTCATCGCCTAATCCCACGCATTCGAGGAACCAATCTATTCTTAACCATTTGCTTGGGGTGCCGGGCTCATGATTCTAGCTCGATTTTTACGGAGGCATAGCCGACGACGGCGCTTCTATCACCGGTCACATCCCCGCTGGTCGCGTGTTTTAGGATTTGCGCCTTCTGGGCCCCAAGCCCCTTTGAGGCCTCTAAGACCGCTGCCACAGGCCCGTATCCGCACATAGAGATGTCATGTCTCAAGATGACTTCATATAGCCCCTCGACGTCTAGATTAATCACCTTTTCAAGGGCTAGCTCATCTTTGCGCTTGGCGATTTCATCGGGCTCATAGTGGGTTAGATCGGTGGAGGCGACTACTAGAAAGTTCTCGTAGCCTTTCAAGGCTTCGGCCAGGGCCCTTCCAACCTTAACACACGTCTCGAGACCCTGATCGAGGATGCAGATGGGGAAGAGCTTGAATTCTCCGAGGACATACTGTAAAAATGGTATCTGAACCTCGATTGAGTGTTCTCTCACGTGTGATAATTCGTCGAGCGTGAAGACATCAGAGAGGTCTGCGAGCTTCATCGCAAGCTTACTATCTATTTCTACGCTTCCAAGCGGTGTAACCCATTCTCCTTCAGGATAAACTGAGACCGAGCTTCCAACCCCATAGTGATTCGGCCCTAAGACCACGACAACCTCTGGTTTAGCTCGATCCTCGAGCTGGAGGTAGCCGTGGGCTGCGACTGGACCAGAATAGACGTATCCAGCGTGAGGTGCTATTAAGAATGGTGGCCTTTTTTCGCCCTCGACTTTTCTTGGGAGTCTCCCAGGACCTATTCTATGCAGGAAGCAGTTCTCTATCTCCATTCTAAGGCTTTCCGGCGAAGATGGGTAAAATGCCCCAGCCACCGCTGGCATTCTCCTACCCATGTTTTCTCGCGCAGAAATTATCTGAGGCGCCCTAAAAGTGTGTTCGTGTTCTCGGAGGCGTGGTTCTATTGCAGCTATAGGAGAGGAAAGCATCATAATAATGCTATTTTCCTCAAAATTCTTATTCGGTTGGGCCGCGGTATTTTTACTCGGTTTCAGGAATAGGATCCTGTATCAAGGGTAATGATGGGAGAATTTATTTACCGTTCTCCCGAGATCTTCATGAGTCCATGAGCGCGGATACCCCGTCAAGAAAACGTGATCACCTGAAAATAAGCCTCGAAAGGGATATCGAATTCGAGGCGAAAACCACCTGGCTTGAGTATGTCGAGCTCGTTCACAAGGCGCTTCCCGAACTAGATTTTGATGAGATCTCCACGGAGACGACTTTTTTGGGGAGAAGGTTTGGGATGCCCCTGATCATGGAGGCCATGACTGGAGGCGTTCCTGAGGCGGCGGAGATAAACGGCAACCTAGCTGAAGCAGCTGAGAGATTCTCGATTCCCATGGGGGTTGGAAGCCAGAGAGCAGCATTATCCGACAGCAGCTTGGAGTATACCTTCAAAGTCGCACGCGAACGCGGCCCAAATGCTTTCCTGATAGCTAATCTAAGCGGGGTTCAACTCGTCCAAGACGGTGTTGAGGCGGCGGAGAAAGCTGTGGAGATGATAGAGGCCGAC
>QMUP01000009.1 GCA_003660635.1 Candidatus Wolframiiraptor sp. | reverse complement strand
TTCTTCGGCGATTAGATCCCTCACCTGTTGACTTGCCAGCGCGGCTCTGACCTCTTGTGGTGCCGCGTTAAGGATCAGTAATCGATCGAGGCCTCTCAGGATGTATTCCCTAGTTAACTTAAGTTGGATAAGTGAGGGGGAGTCTGCTGAGATGCTGGTGATAGCTCCTTCTAGAATTCCTGCGGCTTCTAGGAAGCTCTTCGGATCTTCGCCCCAATATCCTAAACTCGCCGCGAAGGAGCCCGTTAAGAGTGACTTGTGTATGGTTCTTCCTTCAGGGCTAGGGTATTCAATCCTTATTCTCGCTTCCCCGAGTTTGATGATTCTAGCGGGATAGGGGGGCCTACCCGAGACCACCGGGTTTATCCTCGTCTGAAGCCTGATTATAGAACTCATTAACGGTTCATCCTCCACATCTAGGAGCATCCACCCATCCGCCGTCTTATCGACATAGACGTTCCCGGCCGATGCGTCCTCTGCCAGTTCTTGAAGCCATTCGCGGAGCACTTCGGCTAAATCGTCTCTTTGGTCGAGTTTCTCGGCGAGGAGCATCGTCTTCGGGAACCTTTTTAGGACGCTTGATATAAGTATACTGTGGATTATGCTCCTGATAATCGAGAAGAATACTATAATCGAGTTGGCGAGGCTCGTAGGCGGAGAAGATGCTGCGAGGGTGATGAAACTACTTCTGAGAAAACCGGGGATAGTTGACGAGGAGATGGCATCCCGCTTAAAGATGGATATCCGCGATGTCAGAAAGATACTCCACAAATTAAATGAGATGGGTATCCTGCATTATGAGTTGTCGAGGGATAAGGAGACCGAGCACAGGATATTTAAATGGTATGTCCAAGAGGAGCAGATAACAGGATTCATCCTCACAAACATGAAGAAGATCCTAGATAGGCTTAAGGAGAAGCTGGAGAGCGAGAAAAACAACCAATACTATTGGTGTGGAACCCTCGGACATCCACGACTGCTATTCGATGAGGCGATGGATCGTCTCTTCAGATGCCCCGTGTGCGGCAAACCGCTTTCCCCCCATGATAGCGAGGAGTTGGTTAAGGCCTTGGAATGGAAGGTGAGCGAGATCGAGAAAGCTTTGGAGGAGATGACGAAGCTCAAAAAGGTTGAAGAGATCGAGCAGGGTAAGAAGTAGTCACTATGTCTAAGATAGCGGTTTTAAGGCTTGGACACAGGATAATACGTGATCAGAGAATTACTACTCACATAGCCTTAGTGGCCAGGGCCTATGGAGCCCACGAGGTGATAATTACCGGAGACCGAGATGAGGGATTGATAAAAAGCGTGGAGAGGGTCGTCGAGAGGTGGGGTGGGGACTTTACCGCGAGATTCGAAGGGAGTTGGAAGGCGGTGATCCGGAATTGGAAGAACGCCGGAGGAACCGTAATCCACCTAACCATGTACGGTATAAATCTCCCAGACATCATCGGCGAAATCAGGGAGAAATGGAAAGCGGGCAAAGACTTGCTCGTAATAGTAGGCGGCGAGAAGGTCCCGGGAGAAGTCTTTTACCTCGCAGACTATAATGTGGCGGTCTCAAACCAGCCTCATAGCGAGGTAGCCGCCCTCGCAACCTTTCTCGACTGGCTACAAGAGGGAAAGGAGCTGACAAGAGAATATCCAAATGCGAGGCTAAAGATAATCCCGCAATCAAGGGGCAAGAAGGTCCTGGTCCTGAAAGGAAGTGCCGATGAAACCGGCAACAAATAACGACTTCGCTTTCGAATCCTCTAAATAACATATAAATCCTAGAAATTGAACCTGAAGAAACAGTGGGCCGGTAGTCTAGCGGCTATGACGCCGCCCTGACGCGGCGGAGGTCCCCGGTTCGAATCCGGGCCGGCCCATATTTTTAACAGGCTTGCTTTGTCCGGTATTAGAGGTGTTGAATAATGACTGCCGCCAAGAAGATCGTGAGGTGTCCAGGCTGTGGTTTTAGATTTGATGTTAGCTATTCCAGGGTTTTCGCGTGCGGAGATTGTCCCATGGTGATCTCATGTAATTATGTCAAGTGTCCGAGGTGCGGCGAGGAGTTCTCGACGAGTTCCATGAATAATTCTTTAGCCTCTTCTCCAGGCTGATAGCAGGTCTTTGTGAACTGATGCAGGTTCTGCGAGTTTGTCTATTACCGATATTATCGGGGTTCTGACTTTTACGGCATGGCCCTTGAAAAGCGCGTGTCCCCTCGGCAGCATCCTGACGGCGGAAGCTATGTCCCCCATTATTCCCCGGAGTCTTTCCAGATCTATATCTTCAACCCTGAATGCGAAGATGTTTTGCCCCATTTGGGTGGAGACTACCTTCTCGACCTCGCTTAACCTCTGGGTTGCCACGAATAATGGGATCTTATTCCTAGGCCCTGTCGTCGCCAAGAGTTTCATGACCGGGACCATTGATTCATAGGCTTCCTTCGAGGCTGGTGCTTCGTAGATATTTTGGGGCGCGAAGTTGTGTACCTCGTCTATCACGACTATCACGCCGAATCGTGGATTAGTCCTCGCCTCGTGATAGCATATATCCAAGGCATCTCTACTGGTCAGGATGATCTCGTCCCAATTCTCCGCGTTAGAGAAATCGAGGTGGACTAATGCGTTCTCTTGTACGAGTTCCCGGATATCCCATCCCTCCTCCGATTGGGGCGGGAAGATTATGTCCACTTGCTCCCTTAGTTTTGATTCAACGGCGGGGTCGTCTATTTGCGAGATAAGGTTCAAGTAGGTCTCCCTATTCCAGTCTATCGCCTGGTCTCTCATCCTCATCAAGACGGCGTTGAGTTTTCTAGCTTCCCTCGAGTTCGGGGCAAGTCCCAGATACCTCCTCACCCTCTCGTAGAATTCTTTAGGAGTTATCTTGAGTTCCTTCTTAAATCTCATCGGGGCCTCGAGTCTGAGATATCCACCCTTTTTCTTCGCCGCGTCGACGAGTTCTGGGACATTAAATTCTCCATCCCAGTCTATTACCATCACGTGTATCGGTTGATCTCTGGGCGTCTGCTCCATCAAGGCCATGAGGATCGTGAGGAGGAGCGTAGTCTTCCCGGTCCCCTCCCCGCCGCAATCGAGTAACCCCTGCCTCACGAGCGTCTTTAATCCAAGTTTAAGCGGAGCATCCGTGGGATAAATTCTCCCAACGGTTATGCTTGGTTCAAGCGGTGTGAGGAAGTTCTCGAGTTCCCGCGGCTCGGGGCGGTAGACTTCGCAGAGGGGCGGTATTGGAAATAGGTATGGTTGAATGGTTCCATCCTCTTCATATCCCACTTGCCAGCAGGATGCTTTCCAAACCTCCCTTTCCTCATCCCTGTTAACTAATCCGTCTCTGGTGAGTTTCTCATCATAACTGCTTGTCGGCCTCTTTATCGGATTTATCTCGACTTGGAGGAAGACCCTTTTCCCATCAACCTCCACATAGAGATACTCTCCCCTATACACGCGTTCATTTTTGTAGAGTGTGATCTCGACTCTGTCCCAATGATATTCTCCCGATGAACTCAATACCCTGCCGACGGCCTTCTTCACAGCCAGAACTCACCCCACCTCGTCATGACTACTCCCCAAGATTTCTCTGGGTACTTGCTCATAAGGCTGGCGACGCATTCCGCATAGAGGTCTCGCATTAACTTCTTTGATAACTTGACTTCCTCGTCGGCCATCATTATTATCGCGGGGACTCCCTTAAGGGGATCGGTTATCGCGAGCATGTGCTCTAAGATTCTTTTACAGCTTTCATCACCCAGATAATTCGGAAAATCTATCCTGAATGGGAGAAGCCTTCTATCCGAAGTCGTTTTGAGGTAAGTATATTGGAACTCCATTCCAGTCCGCTCGTCGAGGATCTTCTTCGGAGGCCATGGATAACATTCACCGGCATTTAGGCGGGCCGATAAGATCGCGGAGTCGAGGAATTCTGGATCTTGATTTCTAAATAAATAGCCGCTCTCAGGTCGCTTAACAAAACCGGCTACAGGGATTCTTCTCTTCTCGCCTATTTCAACTAGATTTCTTATGACCGAGATGTGGGCGCCCCTGAACCTAGGTATTAGCGGCCCGTCGAGGATCATCGCCTCGAGGTCGTATTTTTTCACGACATCCGCGGCGAGTTCAACGAGTCTCGTCTCCCTCTCTGAGTCAACTCTTATGTTAAATGCTTGTTCGCTTTCATTCCTCCTCTGCTCACATATCACCGGTTTTCGGATAATTCTCCTAATGTTTGATCGCTCCGAGATCACGGAAAGCGTCGTTATTATCGCGATAAGCCGATCCGCGAGGACGACATTAAAGCTCCCCGAATCCGCGGCCGCGAGGACTTGAAAATTAGCCTTAGGGTCGAGGCGCTTAGGAGTGATCGAGTCCAGTTTCGGCTTGATTTCACGCAAGAATTCCTCCAACAACTGTGCCAAATATTCTCTGAGTTCCTCGCGCATGAGTTTCACGAGTTCCGGGTGAGTCCTCGCCTCTTCTTCCATGAATCCAGTTTCTGCCACGGACTTCAGCCCCCTCTATAACATTTATCCATTTATTCTCTCATATAGGCTTGGAGAATTGCTTTAGGTGGTCTGGCTTTCTTCCCCAGAATCGCGGATAAGGCGACCGTAAGGAGGTATGGGATTGATTGGAAGAACTGGTATGGTATCTGGATGACGGTGGTGACGAGCCATGCCTGTAATGCGTTGAGGAAGCCGAAGAAGATGCATGCCGCCCAGATCCAGAGGGGTTCCCAGTTCCCTAAGACGACTAAGGCCATGGCTATCCAGCTCCATTCTCCTCCGACATTTAGGTTAAAGGATCTCAAGTCGATCAGGGAATAGTATGCTCCGCCGATTGCCATCAGCGCCCCGCCTATCATCGTCGCGATATACCTGGTCGCGTGAACCCTCACCAGAGAGGCATCCGCCGCCCTAGGATTTTCCCCAACCGCCCTGAGCAGTAATCCCCATCTCGTTCTCGTCAGGATGAAGGCCAAAATCATCGGGAGCAGGTAAATTCCAAAGTAGACGTATGGGCTCTGGGAAAACAGCGGACCTATGAAGGGTAAGTCCGCCAGCGGCCCAAGCCGTAGGATGGGTGTGGTGGGCACGGTCGGCTCAACGAGCGGAGACCCTATCAAAACCCTGTGTATGAAGTAGGTGAGGTTCATCGCGTAGAAGGTCACGGCTATTCCGGCTATATGCTGCTGGTTTCCGAGGCTTACGACGAGGAAGGCGTGGAGGAGTCCGAAGAGGGCGCCTATCAGGGCGGCTGCCAGGATCCCCATCCAAATGTTATTTGAGAAAAAGGCGGCCATGAACCCCCATCCGGCTCCGGCGATCATTATCCCGAGTATGCCTAAGTTTATTACCCCGGTCTTCTCGGTCAACATCTCCCCGAATGAGGCGAATACTATCGGGGTCGCGGCTATCAACGTCATCCCTATTACGCTCGAGACCATGCGCTCGAACGGAGTTCCCGCTGTGAATGGGGAGGCGAGCGCGGAGGCAGTTATCATGGCGACTAACCCGATCAATACCGTGAGCCATTTCCTAGGCGGCCGGAATGTCCTCTGGTTAGATGGATTGAGCTTTGGGGGAACCGGAGCTACCCTCTTTTCGAGCTTCGGCGGGGTCTTTTTCCACCTTATCACGACTTTATAGGTGCTGAAGACCCCGACCACGAGGAATAGGATGAGTGTTTGAGCTTGGATTAAGTCCGAAAGGAATGAGGGGACTCCAGTGTTCCAGCTCATCGCATTCGCTCCATTAATCAATACGCTGAAGAATAACCCGGCCACGGTTGCGCCTATTGGATCAAGTCCTCCGAGCATAGCTATCGCGAGGGCCACGAGTCCATAATTCGGGCCGACGAATGGGGTCATGTAATAGAGTATTCCCATGACCTCGCATGCGCCTGCCAATCCCGCAACTCCCCCGCTGAGGAATGAGACCCAGAAGTAGATCTTCGGGATGCTAAGCCCCTCGAGTGACGCGACGCGGGGAGCGGTTGCGGCTATTATCCAGTCTCGGAGAACTGTTCTATTCATGAGAATCCATAAAACGGCGAGCATGAGGAAGGGGACAACCACTCCCAAGTGAAGTCTCGTTCCAGGAATCAGGATCGGGAGCTTCGCGTTCGCACCTATCTCCTCGGACTGCGGATAAGTGGTATATGGTGAGCGCATGGGACCTGTTAGCAACCCGGCGCAGATCTGGAGAATGGCGCTCCATATCAACAAAGTGGTTAGTATTTCATCCTGATTCCGGTAAACCTTAAGCCACCAGCTTATAAGACAGATAAACGCTCCTCCAAGCCAACTCATCACGCAGATGATCGGTATAAGAAGGGCTGGAGGCAGATACTTGAGTTGTACTCCTAGGTAGGCGGCGATGAGTCCTCCAACGATAAATTGACCGTGTGGACCTAGATTCCAGAACCTGGCCCTGAAGGCTATTGATACGGAGAACGCGAGGAGGATTAAGGGGGCGGCCGTGACTAAAATCTCTGGCAGATTTTCAAAGGGCCATGTCATGAGGTAGTAATAGACGCTTAGTAAATCTCCGCCCGCTATGAAGACGTAAATCGAAGAGGTGGCGAGCGCGAGGCCGACGGCTAAGATCGGTAGACTTATCCTCTGAAGGGTTGGAAGCGGCTCCTTACGCTGAAGTCTCAGCTCGAGCAATTCGCCATCAACCCGCTTATTATCATTCCGAGTTTCTTCACATCTATTTCGGATGGATGATAGGTTTCAACTATTTTTCCATTAACGAATGCGGAGACCCTGTCACAGAACGCTAAGAGTTCCTTTATGTTTGGAGAGAAGATTATCGTAGTCAACCCCCGCCTCTTCCTCTCGGCAACTTTCTCAAAGAATAATTTGACCCCCCTCGGATCAAGACCAACAGTTGGATGGAGTGCTATCAAGAGTTTACTCCACCTCCCCAAGACCCTCCCGATATAGGTTCTCTGCATATTTCCACCTGAGAGTGTTTCTATGGGGTCTTTGAGGTTCTTTACGATTATCGAGAATTCGTTTACGAGTTTTTCGGCGAGTTTTTTCTTCTTCTCGGGGTCTAGGACGAGCCTATGAGAGAAATATTCCTCGTTCCCAATCGTTAAATTGTCTTCAACGCTCGCTCCCAGTATCAGCCCATCCATAATCCTGTTGTCGGAGAGGAAGTCCACGCCCCGCTTCTTCATCTCCTGAACACCCTTTCCTGTCACATCTTCACCGAAGAGTATGACCTTACCCGACTCTGGAGGTCGAATCCCATAAATGCATTCCGCGAGTTCTTTCTCTCCCGTTCCCGGGATCGTTGCGATTCCGTGGACCTCTCCCCGCATCACGGTTAGGTTCAATCCCTTAACCGCCAATTCTCCGCGGTCATCTCTAACCTTTAGTCCCTCTATTCTGAGGGCTTCTCCATCCAGCGGTGCTGCCTCGATCTCCTTTCTAACCTCGATTAACGGTACTTCTTCAAACATGCTTCTCATCAGCTCGCTGAGGTCTATTTTCTCGGCTTTCATCCTCGAAACTATTTTACCGTTTGACATGATTATTACCTCGTCGGAGATGTCCAAGATCTCCGATAGATCATGAGAGATTATTATTATCGTATAATCGAGGTCGGTGAGTTTTGTGAGATAATTCTTCAAGGAATTCTTTTGCTGAATGGGGAGATATGCCGTGCTCTCATCTAATATGAGGACAGGTTTCCGCCCGAGGTCATGGAGCATCCTGCAGAGTATGAGCGCCCTAATGATCTCGAAGATCCTCTGTTGACTGATCGAGAGTTTTTCAACTATCTGATCAAAATTAACTTGGACATCAAGTTCCTTTGCAAGAGCCTCTGCCTCGGATCTAAGCGGATCTAGATCAAAGAAAATTGTGGGGAGTAGGAGGGCAAGGTGCTCGAGGGGTGTTAAGGCAGGTGCGAGGTTCGGGTGCTGTTCGACTTTAACAACCCCGGCTTCGACCATGGCTTGATGGTAGTCCTCGATCTTTATCCCATGTACGTATACTTCGCCCCTATCTGGTGCGATGTAGCCCGCTATTACGTTGGTCAGCGTCGATTTTCCGGCTCCATTAGGGCCGACGAGGCCATAGACTTTCCCGGACTCGAGTTCGAAGCTGACATCATCTAAGGCTACGGCCCCTCCAACGTACACCTTCCTCAATCCAATCGCCTTAATCGCGGGTTTATCCACGGCACCTCGCCCTCCCGCTTCGGGTTTATGGTGGTTCTTAACTTCTCAGCTCAGGCCACACATCCTCTGGGGGAAGCTCGATTATCGGTATCCACGTCATTCCCCTCTCGATCTTCTCTTTCCACTCGTTTACGAGGTTCAGGATCTCTTCATTCAACGGCGGACTTGGTTTCCCGAAGTGGTGGAAGTCCGCTAGATATGATCCTCCGAAGCTCATCCAAGAGTACGTTCCGAGGTTGTCGGCGGTGAAGGTTCCCCTGAGAACTCTCTCAAAGACTATTCTAACGGTCGGCCTCATATCCCAGACAAGGCTCGTGATGGTCACTTCAGGCGCCCTCGAATATTGATCAGCCATATTTCCTATGACCCAGACCTCCTTACCCTGTTCGTATGCCTCTTTAGCCGCCTCCTCCGCGCCAACCCTCTCCGCGAATATCACGTCCACGCCGTTATCTATCAGGGTCTTCGCGAGCCTCTTAGCGGTGGCTGGGTGATACCACGGCGATTCTCCGGGTGGAATGTTCCCGAGTAGGTAGACTACCATCACCTTAACATCTGGGTTAACGGTCTTCGCGCCCTGAATGAACGCATTCACTATCCTGTTAACCTCGTTGATGGGCATCGCGGCGACAACACCTATCTTATTCGTCTTAGTTATCTTACCCGCGATTATGCCGGCGAGGAAGGCCGGCTGGTGTAGCCAGTTATCGAATACGGCGAAGTTGGGCGGCGTTGGGGAGTATTCGCTTCCGGCTGCGAAGGCGACGTTTGGGAAGTCTTCTGCGACCCTTCTGGCTATGTCCTCTTTTAAGAACGCGTCGAGGAACACTATGTCCGCAACCTTAGCCGCGTCTCTCAACGCGAGTTCAAATTCCTTCGGATCGCTCTTCCTATCAACAAACTGATAATCGACTTCGATTCCCTTCGCCTCATACTCCTTTGCAACGGCTAATATCGCCTGATGTATCGCGCCATCCCACGGCTCGCTGACAGGCGTCTGGAAAACAGCTCGAACAACGAGCTTCTCCTTTGCCTGGGTTTGGGTAACGGTTTTGGTAACCGTTACGGTTTTTTCGGCGCCAGCACCCGTTTGAACTGTTTTCGTCACAGTAGTTGTGACGGTTTTCTCAACAACGCTTGGTTGTCTCAGAAATCCCACGGCGGTCGTCGCTGCCAAGATACATATTATCAGAATCAATACGGCTGTTGTTTTTCCCACTCCAATTTTCCTGCTCTCTATGGGCATATTGTCCATTGGATAATGGACAATTTATAGCTTCTTTCACCGCATTTTTTCCGCCTTAGTGGGATACCCAGACGAGCTTTCTTCTAAGATTTAACTCCTCACCATCTAAAACGGATCCGATATATCGAGGGGTAATAAAATTGGGGATTAATTTAAAGAAGTGGCGCAGAAAAAATCCGAGAACGTTTTTAAGTTCCCTCGAAAATATCAAAAATAGCCCCGGTAGCTCAGACTGGGAGAGCGCCCGGCTGAAGACCGGGATGTCGCAGGTTCAAGTCCTGCCCGGGGCAAATTTTTACATTTTTTCCTCTTTTGGTTTTTTTGGTTAAAAGGGATTTCAAGAGCTTAAAGGAGGAAAATAGTTCTCCCGGCTAGTGATTCTGAAAACTAATATTTATCTGAGATTTCTCCCCTTGGCCATAGCGTCTCTAAGAAATGTCGTCTCGGTAAATAGCGGCCTGAATTATGTGCTATTTCCGATTATTTTCTCGAAAGTCTCTAATGCCCGCTGGATGTATTCTTTCGAGATTTTTCCAAGCGGTGTTGGGGTCTGGAATATCCTCTCCGGCAACCTGAGCTCCGTAGGTCTAAAGCCCTCTTCCCGCTTGATCCTCTGCTTTTCTAAGTAGATCTTCCACCCGAGCTCTCTAAGTGCGTCTTGGGTGAAATCGTAATCTAAAGCGTTTAATGCATTACAGATGTTGTCTGGGGTATATATTGCTCTGGCAAATAAGCATATGACCAGGGAATTCAATACCTGTCTCCACGCTTCCTCTTCCGCGATCTTCTCAACGGCCTCTTCTGGGGCGGGAAGTTTTTCTCCCTTTGAAAACAGTTTTTGATCCATCGAATATGCGCCCGAGTCTAGGTGTGAGTGACGCGACCCCACAGCCAAGGAGATGAAATAAAGGGGGCCTGTTACATATCCGGCCGGCTCCACCCTATTAAACGCCAATGCGAATTCTTCTCCACCATATTTCTTCGCAGCTTCTTCGACGCCCAGCGCCAGCGCCTGATAGAATTCATTAGGCTGCGTCACTATGTTCTTAATTGCTTCGACATAGGTTTTCCAGTCTCCCCATCTCAGGTGGAGAAGTGTTTCATTTTCGCTTATTATCCCGCGTTCAAGCGCCTCAGTGGCCCAGGCGAGAGCAACTCCGGTGGAGATCGCGTCAAGTCCCCAGTCTTCCACGGCTTTCAGCATCTTAAATAATCCGAATCTATCGCTTATCCCGAGGTTGCTTCCAAGGGCGTAAATGGGTTCATAATCATAGGAGATGAATTCGGTCTTATAGAGGAACTTCTCGTCCTCATATTCTTCTCTTATCGCCGCCAAATGAATACATGCTACTGGACAGGCCACGCAGGCGACCCTGCGAGCCAGCATCGTTTCCGCCAATTTCTCACCGCTGATCTCCTCAGCCCCTTCAAATCTTCCGCTACTGAAGTTTCTCGTCGGCAGAGCTCCTATCACGTTAAGGGAGATTATGTTTGCGGCGGTCCCGAGGTCATGATACTTCTTTGTTCCGGGGCCACGGGTGAGCTCATAGATCTCGCGGTGGATCTCCCTGTACTCTTTTAATTTTGGGATTCTGAAGTTTTTACCAGCGATTATCACAACCGCCTTCAGTTTCTTCGATCCGAAGACGGCGCCGAGCCCCATCCTCCCGAAGTGTCTAAAGGTCTCCACCATCACGGACGCGTATCTAACGAGCCTCTCTCCGGCTCCGCCAATCCTAAGAATACTCCTCACACCCGCTCCGCCCGTTACTTCTCGCAGAATTCTCCCCACGGTTTCTGCACTCCGCACACCCCATAACGCACCAGCGTCCCTGAACCTTACCCTCTCAGGCTCTATTATGAGGTAGACAGGCCTCTCACTCGCATTTCTGATGACTATCGCGCCGTATCCAGCGAATCTGATCGCCGATGCCGATCTTCCACCCGCATGCGATTCTGCGAAGTAATTGTTTAACGGGGATTTGAAGGCCGCGATCGTTTTTGAGGCCATTGGATAGATCGTCGTCAACGGGCCGACTGAAAATATTATCGCGTTCTCGGGTCCCAGTGGATCAGCTCCCCTCGGAACTTCCTCCTCATATAACTTGACCGCAACCCCTATTCCACCTAACCATTCTTCAAATAGGTCTTCGCGGTTCTCGACCCAATAACTCTTCTTAGCAAGATCTATGTAAAGAACCCTCGAAAGTGTGCGAATCCAATCTCTCCCCATTCATCCCACCTCCTCTAAAGCTATCACTCCATGTGGGCAGAATTCGGCGCAGTAGCCGCAGTAGATACATGTTATAGGCTTATTGGTTTCTGGATCAAGCCTGATGGCGCCTATATCACATGCTTCAACGCAGTGGCCGCATCCAATACACTTACTGGGATCTAGTAATATTCCGCCCCCTTGCCTCACTTTAAGCGCGGCCTCAGGGCAAGCTCTCGCGCAAGGCGGATCCCTACAAGCCCTGCACACAATTACGGTGAATCCCCTCTCGACCCCGCCGGGAGTGACTATGCGTATCGCGGATTTAGTTAGACCCGCGTATCCCAGTCTTTCCGAGCATGCGAGCATGCATAGCTGGCATCCAACACATCTATTGGCGTCTAAGATAGCTAATCTCTTAACCAAGGCCCAAGGATATGGCAGGCGGCTCCCCTAAAAAGAATTATCCATCATCCGTAAATAGTATGAGTGAAGGATTTTACAGCAGGTTCGCCAGTTCCCTGAACTCCTGCTTCAATACCTGATAGAGTCTATTAAACAGCTTATAGTAAGCGCGATAGGTTTCATGGGAATGTCTATCGGGGTCAAGCGGATCTATAACTCTAATAATGTTTTCAACAGCTTTTTCGACGCTCTCATAGATCCCAGCTCCAACCGCCGCCAAAATCGCGGCCCCATAAGATGATCCTTCATCGACTTCGAGTAAATAGACCCTTAAACCGAATACATCGGCCAAGATCTTCCTCCAGAGCGGGCTCCTCGACCCGCCTCCTAAGATCCTGAGCTCCTTTGGCTTAATACCGAGCTCCATCATCAGCTCTAGGGAATTCATCAATCCAAACGCGACGCCTTCGAGGATCGCCCTAACCATATGTCCTTTACCGTGTTTAAGTGAGAGTCCGAAGAATACTCCACGGGCATAAGGATCTGCATGCGGCGTCCTCTCTCCGGATAGATATGGGAGGAAGATCAATCCCTCGGATCCCAGCGGAATGCTTTCCGCCTCCTTCACGAGTAAATTATATGGGTCATCGCCGATGAGTGAGGCGGCCGCTTTCTCCAAATGGCCAAGTGCATCCCTAAACCATCTCAGGCTTCCACCAGCGGATAACATAACTCCCATTAAATGCCATTTAGATGGAGAAGCGTGGCAGAATGCGTGAAGCCTCCCCTTCGAATCAAATCTATACTCATTCGATCCCGTGAAAACGACTCCTGAAGTCCCGATGTTAACGGATACTATCCCCTCAGAGACCGCGCCAGCCCCGACTCCGGCGGCGCCTTGATCACCTGCTCCCGCGACGACGGGGGTGCCTGGCCTGAGGCCGAGTTCTTCTGCCGGCTCTCTGCCAAGTTCTCCTCTAACGTTGGGGGACTCTAAGACTTCTGGGAATATTTCCCCGGGTAGGTTGAGTTCTGAGATTAGTTCATCGGACCATTTTCTCCTTCTAACATCGAAGAGGCTCGTTCCAGAGGCGTCGTTTACATCAGTCGTGATGTTTCCTGTGAGCTTGAACCCCACGTAATCTTTCGGGAGCATGAATTTCCTCATCTTCTCGAAATTTTGAGGCTCATTCCTCTTGATCCAGAGTATCTTAGGGGCCGTGAACCCCGTGTGGACGATGCTTCCTGTTATCTCGATAACCTTCTCGCCAAACTTCTGATTTAGAAACTCGGCTTCCGCGGCCGTCCTCTGATCATTCCAGAGTATCGCCCGTCGGATCACCTCCCAATTCTCATCAAGCATCACGAGTCCATGCATCTGTCCGGTTAATCCTATCCCCTCAATCGAGTCGGGGGTCACTCGGTTTCTCGCTATAATAGTCTTAATGGCTCTTTTTGTCGCCGCCCACCAGTCTTCAGGATTTTGTTCTGACCATCCAGGCTTAGGCATGTAAAGTGCGT
>QMUP01000008.1 GCA_003660635.1 Candidatus Wolframiiraptor sp. | reverse complement strand
TACCTCTGGTATTTCCCCCTCAGCAAACATGAATTCCACATAGGCGCCGGAGATTATCAGAGAAGACATATCATTTTTTTAAACAACTTTATCAAAAAATGTCAGGGTGAAATTCTAAGAATGGATGCGAAGCCGGTACGAATTTCCACACCTCACTTTTGCCGGCCAATCCTTCGAGGCAAAATCGTGGGAATAGGCGAGGCCATAGGAACTGTTTACCCCATGCTAGGAGAGGGGATCATTCCGAGTATTTGGTCCGCCGAGATCTTAGCTAATAACTTAGAAGATTTGAACAAATATGAGAGATCTATTCTTAAAACGTTCAAGCCATTCACGACGATTTTTGCCTTTGTAGAAAAGCTACTTAAAGGAAACTTCCTCGTCAAGAAAGATTGGCGCCTTATACTTAGGATATATCTGCATATGAGGTTTAAAGAGGAAAGATACGGTGTCGAATGTCGCCTAAAGGATTTCCTCAAAGTGCTTAAGAATCGATTTTATTCTGCTCCATCACATTTTTCACCGACAGCTCGCGGGATTACATGTTACCGAAGATAATGAGATCTTGATGTCCCATTGTAAAAACGTTTGCAACACTTTCATCTCTGAAGACTTTTTACGGCATTAAAAATCAATTCAACGCAATAAAGTGGGAAATGTTTGAGATAATCTTTGTAAGGCTTAGCGACGCTCATTTTTTCGCAAGTCCTTATACATTCTGAAATTGCGGAAAATAGTTCTTTTTCGAAGAAATGTTTATAATCGCATAAAGTGACCAGCTCTTGTCCAAGGATCGAGTCTATATAGTCGTCTGCAAGCTGAAATGCCATGCCTACTTTTTCACCATATCTTTTACTAGTCTTAACATCTTTTGGGCGAGCATTCGCTATAAGCGCCCCGATTTCGGCTGCGGCACTAAACATGGAGGCTGTTTTCTTTTTTACTATATTCATGTATAGCCTGCGATTATATTCGTGACTGTTTAGTTTAGTGAGCTCCTGCCAAGCTCCATCTACAGCATCGTTCCACGTCTTCAGGAACATATCCGCAAAGTAGATTCCATTCTTTAAAGCCAATCGAAAAGCTAAGTTAATTAGCTTATGGCCGATTATTACTGATTGCTTTATCCCGATCTTCTTCCAGAGGGCTGGTTTCCCCCTTCTCTCGGCGTGTTCATCCAATATGTCGTCGAATATTAGGCTAGCACAGTGACTTAATTCAATAGCACAAGCTAGATCTAGTGCACTCTCGAAGTTTTCGCCGTCAAATGCCTCGAAAACGAGAATAAGAAGGATTGGTCGGAGTCTTTTTCCATTTTTAACCGTTTCTAATAATATCTCTGAATTCGGCGTGAAATTGATTATACTGTACAGGCGTTGCTCAATCTTGTTTTTAAGGTTATTAACGTAATCCTCAATACTCGCCATAACTTAACGATAACCATTACTCACTTGCTAGGCTATATGTTTTCGTCCTCTCCCAAAAATGATTCTTTAGTTTTTATCTACATTCCAATTCATCTAAGATTTCTCGAAGGAACTTGGATGCTTCTTTAGCCCCCTTTTCTAGATCCAGTATCGGGTCTTCATGCTCAAAAGACAGCGTACCCCTATAACCTCTTGAGAGCAGCGATTGTATAAGCTTCTTCCAGTCGATGACACCCTTACCTGGAACTCTAAATCTCCAAGATCTTTCCTCGGATATCCATTTTCCTGTAGCAAGAAGACCATTTTCTTTCAATTTCTCGTTATTGAATTCGACATCTTTTACGTGGACGTGATATATTCTATCGCCAAATCTTTCCACAATGATCATAGGATCTATTAATTGCCAAACATAGTGTGATGGATCAAAGTTGAGTCCTATAGTTTTTGAGGGTATTTCCCTAAACATTCGAGTTACCGTTTGAGTATTATAGACGAGGTGGCCGAAGTGAGCTTCTATAGCTATTTTTACGTCATGGCTTGCCGCGTGATCCACTAAACAACCCCAAACTTCTCTGAACTCCCCCCAAGCTTTTTCTAACTCATCTATGTTTGACTCAGGATATGGATAGAATATGTTGAATGGGTACTGCATTCCCGAGAAAGTAATTACGACGGGAACGTCTAGCAATGAGGCTGCTTCAATAATTTTCATAAAATTATCGTTGTATTTTTTCCGCAGCTCTTTATCTGGATGGAGGTGGTTATAATGTGCTGCTAATGCCGTTATCTCTAAACCATATTCTTCGGCTATTTTTCTAACTTCGCCTGCCTCGCCAGATAACACGCGATCAATATTCAAGTGGCGTTTTGCAGACAGCTCTACGCCATCGTAACCTAGTTCAAGAATATATGCTGCCATTTTCCCGGACCAAGTCCACTTTTTTGCTTCCTCGGGAGGTAGCTTATATGAAAAAATATTCGTAAGCAAACTAATTCTCATGTTTCATCAAAGTTGGTGATGAAGAAGGATCTATATAAATATAGAGTAAGGCATCCAACTCACAAATGTGTATAAATGTTAATCTAAAGATAAGCCTGCTTAATTAGGGAAAGTAGCTCACAAAGAGAATTCACTATCAAATCCGGAACAACGCCAACTTCTGCCACTTCAAGCCTGTGTTGATATTTCAGTAGAATTGAATGGACACCAGCATTTTTAGCCGTTAAAACGTCGAAGGGGGAATCCCCCACATAGACTGCCACAGAGGCATTTGTTTCTAGTCTTTTTAAGATGTAAAGTAGTATGTCTGGATGGGGCTTCCCTTTGCCGGCGTGCTCTCTTCCGGCGATCACGTCGAAAAAATCTCTTATCTCAAAAAAATTTAGTATTTCTTCTATCCGATTAACGGGATTGGATGATGCTACGGCGATATTAAATTCATTCTCTTTTAGGTATGAAAGTAGCTCTCTCACACATCGATTTATGCATGATTTTTCCTTCCATAATTTGTCAAATAATCGTTCTTTGAGTTCTACACATTGTTTAATTTTTTCTTCATCCTTTATGAACTTGGCTGCAATGTATTTTGTGTCCAAACCAAAATATCGTTGAAGTTCCGATGTCTTTATCGGTGAAAATTTCGATAATGCCTCCAACCAAGAAGATAGATGGGCTTCTTCTGAGTCAACCAACGTTCCATCTAAGTCGAAGATGTAAGTTTTTAATTTAGATAACCAATTCACGGCCCGTCTACACCAACATTCCAGGATTTAATACGTTGTTGGGGTCTAATGCCCTCTTTAATCTCTTCAGGAATCCAACATACTCGGGTCGCAGGTTCGGAAGTAGGTTTCTACTCCATACGATTCCCATCCAGTATGGACATGCTCCATACGCTTTAATAGCATGTGCGATCCATCCCTCCCAAATTTCTAAAGCTATTTTCCTCGTTTCTGGTTCATCACGATAATAGAGAAACGGATAAAAACCGCATGCCGGTCTTTGTTCACTTACATAACATCCCACGCTAAAATGCATTCCACGTTCCTCAACCCTATGAACTTCAAGGAAATAGTGCTCTGCTTCCTTAACTGCTATTGGAAGTTTTTGTAATGGAATTCTATGGCACGCATGTGCGGCGAATCCATACTTTTTCTCACCTTTAACGAGCCTGAAGAACATGCCATCCCACCATTCCTTAACCTTTTCATCTATTCCATCTGGGAAAAATCCTCCGAGTTCCTTTGCGTAAGAACGTATTAATTGTTCTTTTATGTCTGCTATTTTCTCATTCATCTCCTCTAAGATTATCCTAAATGCGCATTCTCCCTCAACTCCATATGAAGATTTTACTGCCCTCATTCCAGGGTTTATGTTTAGGGATTTAGGAATCGTTTTGGAGCGAAGGATTTTATAGACAAAATCTATTCCTTGCTTCCATTTCTTAAATACTACTCCTATACATTTTTGAGCAGTTGGCAAGCATTCTAATTTGAGGGTTGCTTCCGTGATCACGCCAAATACGCCCATAGAACCCAAGAATATTCCGGCATAATCCCCGCCATTACACACTCTCGCAAATCTGCCTCCGTTTGGTAAAGAGTCGGATCCCGTACGAATAACTTCTCCTGTGGGAAGAACGACCTCAAGGGTGATTACTTGATTATAGGTACCCCCGGCCTCGGTTACGCCTTGGGATGACATTGAAGCGAGCGCAAGAGATCCCCCCACAGTTGCTCCATAGGCGCTTTCAGGGCCCCAGAAAGGAACTCTATATCCGTGTTTTGCCAGTTCTTTATTAAGTGTAGACCATATTACCCCTGTTTGTACGGTAACGCTCATATTCGCTTCGGAAATTTCTAATATCTTGTTCATGGCTGTCATGTCAATCAATATGGAATTCTCCATAAACGCTAGTCCGCCGCCTCCGGCGCTTGTCCCGCCGCCTCTTACAAAAACCCTAAATTTCATCTCATTAGCAAGCTTAAGTATTTTCGAAACTTCTTCGGTTGTGAGAGGCTTAACAACGGCCATTGGGAGAGGCGCCTCAAGAGGGCTGGCATCACGAACGTATGAATGTAGGTCAATCAAATTCGAGGTAACGCGTTCCTTACCAACTATTTTAGATAAATTTTCAACAACTTCCGTGACAAATTTATCATTAGAGTTTTTCATATTCTCTCCAGTTGGTTGGTATGTCATTACGCGCTTATTAAGTTTGTCTTTTTCGAATATATTATGACGCCTCCATAACAAGTAACCCTGCTGTGAATGCATCTCCAAGGCCAACCGTTACAACTGGATTCTCTACAACTTTAGCGGGGGTGTAAGTTAAAATGAAATCCCCTCCATCAAATATGGATCTCTGCTCGAAGCTCTTGGCCTCCGAGTGAGAATATTTCTTGAGATACTCGGAAAGCACCTCCTTTTGTTTAAGTCCTATAGTGCTGTTCACGAGTTTAGGGACTTTCTCCGCAATCTCACGAATACTGCAAAACTTTCCAGTCGCCGCAAGAGCTGCCGCCGTTAAGCATCCAAAAATTAGACCTCGGAGTTCATCAACGGGTTCTACGTCGAATCGTTTAGAGGATATGCTCATCGCGAAGTCTCTTGTGTGTAGAGTTAGGCGGCCAAATCCAAATATTTCATAAAGTTTTAACAATCCTTCAAAGAGATTAGTGGAATTCGGGAGCTTCCAACACTTTTCCGCCTCCTTTAATCCATAAGCCTTAAGTATTAATGGCAGCTCTACTTCATTCATTCCCACGGCGTCTATAACGCCATTTATCCTGTCGAAAACGATCTGGATGAGGTCGAGGTCGTGCATGAATCCGTGTTCATAATGCACCTTAATGTTCGGATTCGCATTCTTCCAAGAGCGTATTAACGCGATTGTCTTGTCTACATGCTCAGAAGGCGTTGATCCATCATTATATGTCTTTTTTAATAAGTGATATCCGCTTGCAAGGGCATAATTGGATTTTTTAGCAAGCTCCATCGCCGCTTTTTCAAAATCATCCTTAAAAAACAACTTAGAACATAGTTCGTCGAATGTTGCTATGAACCTCAAGGGGGTAGAAGTTTTGTGATATAATTTCTCTATCTTTAGGGTAAAGCCTGATGGGATTTCGAATACCCAGTGGATTAAGTCTTCCTCTTCTGGGTTAACTGCTTCTAACGGATGCTTGAGCAGGATCTTTCCGTCTTTCCGCACGGGGACATATATGTTCTGAAAATCGGCGTAGATTTTTGCTTGAGTCGTCGATATACTTGGAATTGAAAGGTAAACTTTTCTAACCCCGAATTTCGCAAGCTGATATGCTATATTCCCCGCTTGTCCTCCAATTCTTACGTGATATTCTTTGAAATTTGTTTTAATCCAATCGTTAACTTCAGGATTTTCTATGATCCATTCTGCCGTCTTCTCATTATGTATTACGTATATAAGACAGGCTATGAAGTCTTCGGGGGATCTTATAGTGGTTGGAGGGGGAGCTGTTAAATCGATCATCTTGTTCTTATAGATTCTTTGGAGGACGTTCAATAGTTCGTCTTCAATTAACTTGTGGATGACATCAATATTGACGTTAAAGCTGCATATGATTCCCTCTATTTTCTGCACTCTTTTCTGAACTTCATTTACTAAATTTTCGCTCATTTTCTTCTACCTCCTTCAAGAGCACCGCAGCAGCGCCGTAAAGTACTATATCTTCGCCTAGGGGTGTTGGCAAAATTTCTGGAATACGATTTGAAGCATAATTTTTGACGTATGGCATCATCTTGTCTATGGTAAGTTCAACGTTGTTGAGGACGATCGAGCCGCCAAGCGTTATTATATCGGGATTATATGCGTTAATGACCTGACCTACTCCGGCGGCGTTTATTATCGCCAGGTTCTCGACTATTTTTAGAGCGTCCGCATCGCCCTTCTTAGCACATTCATAAAGAATTTTTGCTGACAATTTTCTCAAATTGTTACTTGTTTTGAATAGTAGAGAATTTTCTTTAATTGTAAGTTCTCTCGATTCCACTAAGTATTTTACGTAGTTTGGAATCCCGGCTCCAGAGCTATAAGCTTGCCAGTGTCCATATCTTCCACATCCGCACCGCAATTTTCCGCGATAATCGATCAATAAACATCCGACTTCTCCAGCATTTCCATCCGCCCCCATCAGTAGTCTGCCGTCTTCCACGATTCCTCCTCCTATTCCGGTGCTGATCGTGATGAAGACGAGGGTGTTTACTTTCTTTGTTCTCCCAGCGCCGAACATCCACTCCCCCAGCGCGGCGGCATTTGCATCATTCATTAAGGCGGCATGGATCCTAAATGACTCTTCAAGGGGCTCCCTTATGGGAACGAAGTCGTAGGGTATGTTAACCGCACGCGCGATCCCTCCTTTTCTTAAATCTAATGGCCCTGGAGCGCCCACGCCTATGCCGATGACTTTGTTTAGACTTACTTTTGTCTTGGCCAGAAGTTTCTTGACGATGTTGACAACTTGCTCTGAGATTTTTTCGGGGCCCTCGGAAACTAGGGTCTTCTCAGATATCTTTTTCAAAAGTTCTGGTCTTTCAATATCTACTAACGCGGCTCTCAGATTACTTGCCCCAAGATCTATGGCGACGACATATTTTTTAATCACAAAAAAAGTTTAGCGAGCCCTTTATATAAAAATTAAAAATCCGAGCCAGGTTTAAGAGGCTCTTATTGCTTGAGATACGAGATTCAATGATTCTCCGATAATTACTAATAGTGTGAAGCTTAAAGTAAGTTTGGCTGTTTTTATATCGACTTCTTCGGGTGATTTATTCCTTAGGAGCCTAATTAAACTAATTCCTTTAGGGAGTGTGAGCAAGGAGACGAGGCTGGTAGGTGACAATATTTCAAAAAATATAAGCAATATGAGCAGAAAGTATGTGAAGCTGAGTAGAGATGCGTAGAGCATGGAGGCGGCCGTATATCCCATGATTATGGCCAGCGTCTTAGCCCCCTTTTTCGAATCGTTTTCGATGTCCCTGATGTTATTTGCTAAAAGTACGGCAGAAACCAGTAAACCAACTGGTACAGAAGCTAAAATCGCGCCGGAGGCCAGATATCCCGTCAAGGTATAATATGTGCCCGAGACGATTAGGGGTCCCCATATGGCGAAGACTACGAGTTCTCCCAGCGGCTTCTCCTTAAGCCTGAGAGGCCTTACATTGTAGAGAATACTTAGTATGAGGCCTACGCCGGCAAAGATCGCGATCAATGCCCCCCTAACCGAGGTCAGATATGCCGCAATAATCACCCCAATACCATAAAGGGCTAGGATCGCCTTTTTTAACATAGATTCCTTAATAACTCCCGATGCAATTGGATGCTGCCTGAATCGCAGACTTTCAACCGTATCAAAACCATATTTCACGTCAAATAGGTCATTTAACATATTGGATGCCGCATGAACTGGTATGAGACCGCATATAACCGGGATTATGTAATCTAACTCATAAGACTTGGACTGAACGGCAAGGATGAGGCCCAACAGTGTAGAGGCTAAGGTCATTAAAAATGACCAAGGACGGGTGGCCGCGATCCATAGCCTGACCTTCTGCATCATAGCGTCATATTCCCTTTCCGCGAGAAACAAATACCGTTAATTAAATGCCTTTACCAGCATCATAAATAAAGTAAAGTGTTGAAGTTTTCCGCGCCTACTTTCTTGCAAGCCATTTTATGCATTGATGCCAGAACTTCGGATAGTATTCCCATTCAATGAACGCTGTGCCCCAATGCGGCGCCAAGTCCGATGTGAATACCATCGATTTCCCATCTCCGAATTTCCATACTGCTATGAATGGGTCTCCGTTGATCTCGGCTAGTAATTCAGCGCCATCTTTGAGTTTGACCCTGTTATATCCCAAGAATTGCGGCCACTCCGTAGGTATACCCTTCAGTATTTCGTGCTGTGGCTTCAGTATTTTTGGCGATGCTCCTTCCGGTGTTTCAACGCGATCATCCCATGGACTTATCTCGACAGGTAATGCTTCTTCAACGGGGGTTCCATGATATTTGGCTATACCTAACTCTCCGGCAAACGAGTACCAGCCTCCGGCCATTACCAGTCCTCCCCCGGATTTCACGTAATCACGTATCGTTACGAGCCTGTTGGGTCCCATGGGGACCTTGAAGAATTCGGGGTATAGAACGAGGCTATTGCTTCCAATGTCGCTTAGGACGACGACATCAAACTTCTTAAGCTCTTCAACTGTTTTTGGGAACTCGCGGAAAGCAACGTAATCGGGCATATGAACTATCTCGACGTCATCAAATTTAGAGAGAGCCTCTCTGAACCACCTGCCAAAATCTTGGTAGCCTCCTAGATGAAAGATATCAAAACCCTTTATGTTGAGTTGAAGCGTTGTCCAACCTTCACCAGCGAATAAAACCCTGATCATCATCAGGGGCAACACTCCCGTTAGATATAAAGACTTTTCCTTAAATTAACTTAGGGTTGTTAGGTTTTATCCTTTGATGGCTCCGGCCATAAGACCCTTAATCACCATTTTTGTCGCGAATATATAGAATATGACAACAGGAACAGCTCCTATCAATGCTCCTGCCATCTGTACGTTCCAAGCAGCCAAAGTCGTCCCCTTAAGATTCGCTATCGCGACTGTCACAAGTTGGGAGCCTTTCCCCCTGCTAAGCACAAGCGCGAAAAGGAATTCATTCCATATGTTTGTGAATTGGAAGATGGAAACTACGGCAAATCCCGGTAATGAGAGCGGGAACAGGATGCTCCGATACAGCGTCATCAAGCTAGCTCCATCGACTTCCGCGCTGTCTAATATCTCCTTGGGTATAGATTCGTAATAATTTCTGAACAATAATGTTGTAATCGGCATTCCGTATGCGACGTGAGTTAACACTAGACCAGGTATCGTTCCATATAGACCTATATTTGCTAAAAACCTCACCAAGGGGATGAGTACGGCCTGGGGTGGCACGTAGAATCCCAAGACGATTAAGAAAAGTAACAACTCTTTCCATTTAAATTTGGCTCTGTAAAATCCTAATCCAGAGATAGAGCCCAGAAAGGTTGAAATCACGGTAGCCGGTATCGTCATCTCGATGCTGTTAAAGAACGGTTCGGAGATTTCCTCCCAGGCCTGAAGATAGGAGTCGAGGTAAAGTCTACGAGTCGGAATTACTGGCCCCCATATGAGGTCTTCGGGTGATTTAAGGGATACATTAACCATAGTATACATGGGTAGAAGATATAAGGCACACGCCACTACAGTGACCACGTACGCCAAGATTTTTCTCCCATTCATATTTTCACCTTCTTCTAGAGAGGATGAGGAAAGGAACCATGATGGCAAGGGCGATGACGAAAATTAGCGTGCCTATACTTGCTCCGTAGGCAAATAGGTTTTGGTTAAAGGTTATCCTATACATATACGTCGCCAGAACTTCGGAAGATAGCGCCGGTCCACCTCCCGTCAATAGATATACGAGGTCAAACACCCTCAGGGCGTAGAACAGCAAGATAGTTAAGACTCCCACCGTCTCGCCCTTTAACTGGGGGATTACGACGTATCTATATTTGTCAAACGTCGAAGCGCCATCTATCTCGGCTGCCTCTATATGTTCTTTTGGAATTGATCTGATTCCGGAATAGTATATTATCGTAACATATCCCGAGAATTGCCAAACATATACTAGTAGAATGCACCATAAGGATTGCTCGGTAGAAGTTATCCAAGGTTGGCAGAGAAAGTTTAAATGCAATAGCCTAAGTAGGGAGTTTATCGTTCCTTGTTCGGGTGAAAACATCCAAGTCCACATAGTAGCGCTTACTACGAAGGAGAAGGATAGTGGAAGAAGGAAGATCGTTCTGAATATGCTTGTTCCTTTAAGCTCCAAATCTAGAAGTATTGCGACAACTAACCCTATGAGCATCGTTAATGGTATGAAGGTGAGCGCCAACAAGAAAGTGTTTATTAAAGCTTTTTGGGCTACGGGGTCACTTACCAACTTTAGATAATTTTCAAGTCCAACAAATCTAATTCTGGTTACAAGACCCCTCCAATCCGTTAAAGAAATGAACACATTCCAAATAGAGAAAGCATAGACAAATGTTCCAACAAGGACTATTGCTGGAAGAATAAATAAAAAAGTTTGAAGGTTGACGTATTTCGTCATTTTTCTCGGCACCTATCTCGTTTGCTGCTACTCTAAGGGTTTCGGATAGATTTCGCGATATGCCGCATCTAAGGCCGCAACCGTCTTATCGACGTTAAATGATGATACGAACTCCTCTAGTATCTCACCGCATTTATCGAGCCATGCCTCGACGACGCCGTGTCCGCCCACGACGATTTTATGGCCCCTGATATACTCAGCTATTCTTCTCTGCATGGGGTCAAATCTGTCTAGTGGGACGTCTGTCCTAGGCGGAGTTGCTCCCTTGATTACGCAGAATGCCTCCTGAGCCTCTACGGTGGAGAGGAGTTTTACCCATGCCTTGGCGTAGGTGGGGTGTGGGGCTCCCTTACATACGCCGAAGGAGTCTCCGTGAACTATACTCGCTCCCTCTGTGCCTGGGGCTGGTTGCCATCCGAAGTCTACATCCGGTTTCCATCCAGAGGCCGTGAAATGCCCTTTCTGCCAGTCTCCCATGTAATTAAATACAGCTTTATCGGCCATTAGGAGCTTTCCTGCTTCATCCCAAGTTAACGCTCCGAAGTCCGAGTTGACGTAATTCTTCCAAAGCGTCTCCATGTTTTTCAGCGCGTCTTTTACGGCTGGATCCGTTGCCGGATGCGCCCTTCCATAATTGAAGTCATTGACGTAGTCTGGCCCACCGTTGGGCGAGGCCATCATGAACCACTCGAGTATGTAGTTAAGCCAGAATCTCTGGCCGCCGACTGTCCCGAACGCGAATGGAATGTATCCGGCAGACTTTGCCTTTTCACATGCCTTGAAGAAGTCATCTACAGTGCTTATCGGCACGTCTATTCCTATCTCATTAACTAGCTTGATATTATACCATAGATTGCTGTCTCTGTGGATGTTTAAAGGCATAACGTAATAGTGTCCGCCGACCTTAGCCCATTTCTTCATGGTCTCCGGGACAGGAAGCCCCTCCCATAGATCATCTATAGACTCCAAGAACTCTGCCCAAGATTGTACCATGCCGGGTCCATATGTTATCTGGAACGTGTCTGGCGGCTGTCCGGCGAGCAACATAGCCTTGACAGCGGCTCTCATGACGGCGCCGCCACCGCCAGCAGCTGGATTGTCGATTATTTCGACTCCGGGATATTTCTCTTTGAACAGTTTATAAACAGCGTCTATTGCTTCACGTTCTCCTCCTGCGGTCCACCAGTGGTAGATGGCCAATTTCTTTTCCTCGGGCTTTGTAGGTGGTGCACGAGACGCATAATATACGCCAGCTCCGATTCCTGCGGCGGCAATAGCAGCTCCCACACCGATGGCTATTGCAACTTTAGCCGTTGTAGAAATTGCTTGTCTCCTGGTTATTTTTCCGTTCCAATATCTTAGGGCATTTTCATCGATCTGCGAGTTCATTCCTCTTTTCTCATCCTTCATAGGCATCTCGCTAATTTTTATCATAATCACATTATTAAAATTTTTCCCAATCCTTCTTGGCATTTGACGGCAATTTATTAATGGAAATATAATTCTATTGATTTTTTGAGCCCTTTGTTACTCTTCGACTCTTGATTTCGTCGATTAAAGCGGGAATTACTTGCCTGTAGTCACCTACGATACCGTAGTCGGCATTTTCGAAGATCGGCGCTTCGGGATCAACGTTTATGGCCACTACGATTTTTGCTTCCCTTATTCCGAATAGGTGTTGCGCGGCACCTGAAATCCCAACAGCGAAGTAAAGCATGGACTTAATAGACTTACCTGTTTGACCTACTTGTCTGTCATGACTTATCCAACCCGCGTCCACCGCCTTTCTAGATCCCGCGACGACGCCTCCTATCAAATTAGCCAATTCACTCAGTAACTTAAATCCATCGGCAGAACCAAGCCCTCTTCCTCCAGAAACTATTATGTCAGCTTTCTCTATTGGAGTCTCTTCAACTTTAACTTCTTGACGAGATATCAGCTTGATCTTCGATTCGGGAACCCGTACCTTTTCCTCGATTATTTCTCCCCGCCTACCTTCATCACGCTTTGGCAGTCTGAAGACATTGGGTCGCACGGTTGCGAGTTGAGGTCTCCGATTAGGTACTCGAATATGTGCAAGAAGAGTCGCGCCAAATGGAGGTCTGATCATTATTAGATCACGGTTTTGAACATCTGCGGAGAAATCGGTGCAATCTGCCGTTATCCCCGTACGTAAGGTATTTGCGACGTATGGCACCATCTCTCTTCCCCTGAGGGTTGCCGCGGCGAAAAAGATCTCAGGCTTATATTTCCTAATTAACGTGACTAAAACCTCTCCATAAACGTCGGGGTAGTAGGCGCGGAGTTTTTTGTCTTCTACATAGATTACTTTGTCAGCTCCGTAGTAAATAGGTTCCATCAAATACTTCTTGACATCGTCCCCAAGAATCACGGCCACGAGTTCTGTGTTCAGCTTATCCGCTAGTCCTCTCGCTGGTGTTAAAAGCTGAAGAGATGCCGTATTGATTCCTTCATCAAGGATCTCGATGAAAACCCAGATCCCACGCCACTCATTTTTATCTAAGGATTCCCATTCCGGACATCGTTCTTCACTCAAACTAAACTCACCCCTTCCTTCTCTAATTTGTCTAAAAGCCATCTAACGGCTTCTTTTACATCCGATCCCTCGAATCTCTCCTTTTTCCTAGGTATAGACGGCGTTGGGACTATCTTTTCAACTCTCGTCGGTGACCCGCTCAGCCCTACGCACCGCTGATTTAATCTCAATTCTCTATTGCTCCAAATCTCTACGGCGTGTTCCATTTTCGCACGTAACTTATGGAGGAGCCTAACGGGTCTGGGCTTATTGGACTTCATAGCGACGGCTATAAGTGATGGAATGGGTAGCTCATAGATCTCTATGCTTCTCTCCAATCTCCTCTTAACCCTTAACTTTTTGTCGAGGATCTCCACATCTGTAACATAATACAGGTATGGGATTTTAAGCCATGAAGCTATTTGCGCTCCGATATGCGCGGTAGAGCTGTCTATCGTCTCTTGGCCGACCAGTATTATGTCAAAGGGGCTGAGTTTTTCGATGGCTTTTGCTAAAGTGTAGGAAGTGGCAAGCGTATCCGCTCCAGCAAAAGTTGGATCACTAATTAGGATCGCTTTATCGACCCCCATTCCGAGAATGAATTCTAAGCCCATCTTAGCGCTTATAGGAGCCATAGATATTACCGTGACGGAGCCCCCATATCTTTCCTTCAGGCTTAACGCCAACTCAACAGCAT
>QMUP01000007.1 GCA_003660635.1 Candidatus Wolframiiraptor sp. | reverse complement strand
TGGGATCGAGGGTTGCAACTCGCCCTCGTGAACGAGGAATCCCTAGTAACCGCGCGTTAAAACCGCGCGGTGAATACGTCCCTGCTCCTTGCACACACTGCCCGTCGCTCCACCCGAGCTGGGTCTGGGTGAGGCCCGCTCATGTTGGGCGGGTCGAACCTGGGCCCGGTGAGGGGGGAGAAGTCGTAACAAGGTGGCCGTACGGGAACGTGCGGCCGGATCACCTCCTACCGCCAATCCTTATTCCCCGCCTGGGTGTACGCCTTCAAGGGGGACGCGAAAGAAGGCCCCGCGTAAGTTTCCCACCATTTTCCGGTCGAGTTAGATTTCGCCTTTTAGTGGGATTTTTAGAAAGAGGTTTTGGGGAGGGATGTTAAAGCGGATTTACGTCGACGACCTCGCTGACCTCGAGAATTTTCTTGATTACTTCGGATTTGTCGGTGTAGATGCTCACTTTTCCGTCTGCTCTCTTCTTCACGAGTATTTCCACTCTCTTTTCGATAGGGTTAGAATATAGGGTTCCGAATGGCAGCTTCATTTCTTCATATCCTTCGATGCCTATCTCCGGAAATTGCTTAACGATTAATTCCACCAGCATGATATATTGACGATTGCTCTTTCTAATTAATTAGGGCCATTATTCTCGAAGACCGTGCTTCGGCGGGCGGGGATCTTTAGGACTTCTTTCTCCTTCCAAGCCATTCATTCATCAATATGTCGTGCCATTCATCATCTTCCTCGATTACCTCATATTCTCCTTTTTTCTTTGCCAGTTTTACCGCGATGAGGTGGTAGCAGGTCGGCTTCTCTCCGCTCATCACCCTGAAGAAGAAGTCGTGGCAGGAGCAGTATTCGGCTTCGGGTAGGATTAGGTATTCTCCATGTTTTCCGACGACTATCCATCGCTTCCTACCACTGGGTTTAAAGATGTAGAGTTTAACCCGCCTCTCTTTAACCGCCTTCTCGGCTTCCCTCTCAAGCGCGCTCATCAAGTATCCCCACCCATCAAAAGCGTCCTGAGCACGCGGATCTCACCCAAATTCTCTCCTCTCAAGGTTATGGCCTCGGCCGAATCTAGGTCGAAGGCGCCGCTTCTAATCAGGGGCCACAGCCTATCTCTTGGCGGCAGGCTGTTTACCGAAATGCCTGAGAGTATTGGATTGAAGGCTGGCATGACTATGAGGTCTATTCGGCCGCGTTTCCTCGATTTCACCCCGAGCTTTTCGGCCAACAGTTTCCTATCACCTCTGAGATACAGCCAAACCTTCCTCCTCACCACGGATCCCACATCGGTTCTGAGGCTAACAACGGGATGTAGATGGCCCATGATTATCAAATCTGCATCCAAAACCTCTGGCCCAGGCCACGCGTGACCATGGATCAAGAAGACCTTCCGCTCACCCTCGATGAGGAGACCTCTAGAGGACGCATATTCCACTAAAGTTCCCAGCATGAGTTCTATGTCTCCATCATGATTTCCGGGCACAAGTACGAGGTCCAATCCCCGCCTCCTAAGCTCACCGATAACCTCGGGCATCTCTCTCCACTCGATCCTCGAGGAAAGGGGGACTAAGTGTTTGAGATCGCCTAAGAAGATCAGCTTTTCCGCATCAACTTCATCGACGACTTCGAGTAAGAGATTTCCAAGCCTCCAGGCCTGACTGGGAACGCGAATACCTTTCTCCGCAAGTTCCGCTTCAAAGCCGAAGTGAACATCTGAGATTATCAGGGTTTTGACGGGTTTATCCATCAAGAGAGCCGGCCAGCCTCCAAGAAACCTCAAAGCCACCTCTCACAGGGAAATATCCACCTAAGTACTTTAATGAGTTGGAGAATGTATATAAAATCGGCTGAGACCGGCGACGCAAAGCATTAGGATATTTGGAGGGAGTTTAACGCTTCTGGAGCTCGGCCAATCTCTCCGGTAGGAATTCCTTGACGATGAAGTCTAGGCCATATCTGCTGAAGGCTTCCAGCTCGGCCTTCCGCTTCACTTTCCAGAATTCCTTGATCTCACGCTTCCAGGGATCGGTTTGATATCTCGGATCAACCTCGAGCTCCTGTATCCTCTTTATGTCTCGGTCAGTCAGTTTCATGGAGGGCAGCTTATAGCGCCTTATGTCGCTCGGCCAGACCCCCGCCCAGATAGCATCTGGAACATTTATCTCCTTTATGTGCGCGCTTAAAGCGGATCCATGGATTAACACGCTCGCTATGTGGACTCCATAGGGATCTGCATCGGTGAACACGTATATTGGAAGGTTGAGCTCGTCATGCAGCCTCCGGATCAACTTTCTACAGTTCCTCGGCGACTGACCTGCCGTATGTATTAGGATCGCCTTGTACTTCTTATCCGCTCCCTCTTCAACGAATCTGCTGAAGACAGCGCCCTTCTCTATCACGAAGACCACCTCGGCGTTGCACCTAACGAATTCTGCGGTCGTCAGGGCGGGTCCGATGGCGAAGCCGTCGGGGTGGGCGGAAAGGTCTACGCGCTTCCCCCTAAAGCCTGGGACCGTATATTCGATGATTAGGTCTCCATAAATCGATGCGCGTTCTTCTGGGAAGATGTGGAAGTCTTCTCGAGGCGAGTCTAAGATCGATTCGAGCTGCATTATCATCTCATCGCTCTCGCTTTGATCCTCGAAATCTATTCCCTCGCCTATTGCCACGTAATATGTGTCCCTAAGCGTCGAGGTCTTACTGTTCTCCAGTAACTTCTTGGCGAAGGTCCCTATCCAGAGGAGCTGGGCGAATGGCCTGAGATGTCTTATGTTCTTCGTGGTTCTCTCAACCTTTTTTCCTCCAAGGACGTATTGCCTCAGCTTCGCGTCATAAACTATGTTCGTTGTCGTCCTCGCGGGTAACTCAAGATATGGAAACCTACCTCTTTCGAGATCAGAGACTATACGCCTTCCAAGTGATCGGAGTTTCTGTAAGACCTCCGTCTTTATTTGATCCGCCCGATACTTCTGCTCCGACAAGCGCGCTACACCGATCTGAGATGGATCATCGACTTAATATCCCTTAATGATCAGGTAAATAAGGTAGATGAGGTGAAAAATCATCACGCTATTACGCAGCTTGCCCACCCACAGTCTAGACATCTGACACAGCCTTCTTGATAGACTAGATTTGGACTTTCACAAACTGGGCATCGCTCTACCTTCATCGAGAGAGATTTCGGCTTTGCTTCTTTTTCTTGTTCCACAGCCGTCACGCCGTCTTCAGCGTAAATCAACTGTATCATCCTCTTCTTTCTATCCGTGTTGTTCGATTCTCCTTCCTCCACCTTCGGCGGCTCGATTCCTAAAGCCTTCATCATCTTAAGGGTTTCATTCGGAGTTATGCTGAGATACTTGGCTAATCTCTGGGATGGAGTGACTAGGACCTGCGCGGATCTAGAGGTATCCCTATAGACGGTCAGACCCTTTAAACCAAGTTTGTATGCGAAGAGATATGCCTTGAGGACATCTTCCACGGAGACCCATGCCGGCATATTTATCGTCTTACTGACCGACGCATCGACCCACTTCTGGAATTCATACTGCGCCCTGATGTGATCCCACCACGGGATATCATAGGCAACTAGGAATACCTTCCGCATATCTTCCGGTATTTCCTCAAGTCCTTGAACCGATCCACCGTTTTCCGCCACCTTCTTCAATATAGCGTCGTTCAGGAGGCCGCGCTCCTTGAGCTGTCTCTCAAACTCCACGTCAACGTAGTAAAATGTCCCAACGGTTACCCGCTTCTCATATACTAATGCGAACTGGGGTTCGAGCCCCGAGGAAGCGTCCACGAGCATGGAGATGCTTCCAGTCGGAGCAACTGTTGTGACATAGCTGTTCCTTAACCCGTTCTTCTTTATCTCGTCGACAACCTTGCCCCAGTCAAGAGTCCACCACTCCGGATGATAGAAGCCCTCTATGGGGAGCTCGCCCTTCGGATAATTCGACTGCGAGTAAAGCGGGAAGGAGCCGCGTTCCTTAGCTAGCTCGGAGCTCGCCAGATAAGCATGATATGCTATGAACTCCGCGAGCCTGCTCATGAAGCGGAAGCCTTCCTCACTATTGTAAGGTATCTTTAGGGCAAATAAGGCGTCGGCTACCCCCATCACCCCTAATCCTATTCTCCGCGTCCTCTTCGTCTTGTATTCGATCTGCGGGATCGGGTACTTATTCACGTCTATAACGTTGTCGAGGAACCTCACCGCGAGCTTAACGACCTCCGCTAACGCATCCCAGTCAAAGTATGCGGATCCTTCACGGAACTTCACGAAAGCGTAAACGTTTATGCTTCCGAGGTTACAGGACTCATATGCATAAAGCGGCTGCTCCCCGCAGGGATTAGTCGACCTTATCGGCCCCAGCGTGTCAATGAAGATATTCCTCCGATTTATGTTATCGAAGAAGAGCACCCCAGGTTCCGCCGACCTCCACGCCGCCTCGGCGATACTCCTCAGCAACCTCACAGGATCTACCCGCTTCCACACCCGCCCGTCTCTGGGATTCCTTAATGGGTACTGCTTCCCCTCGTTATAGTGTTCCCAGAAGTCGGTGGTTATTAGCACGGATATGTTGAAGTTCTCTAGGAAACCTTCCTTCTCCTTCGAGTGGATGAAGGTCTCAACGTCGGGATGCCATATCTCGAGCACGCCCATATTCGCTCCACGCCGCTTTCCACCCTGTTTAACTACATCGGTCACCGTGTCGATTATGCGCATGAAGGAGACAGGTCCTGAGGCGACGCCATAGGTCGAGAAGACTATGTCTCCTTCTGGTCTCAGCCTCGAATAATTTATTCCAACACCTCCACCGGACTTGAAGATCAACGCAGCATCCTTAGCCGCCTCCATAATTGATTCAAGGTTATCATCTATTTGGAGCACGAAGCACGCGCTTAGTTGGCCAAGCCTCGCTCCAGCGTTAAAGAGCGTTGGGCTATTGGGCATGAATTGTTTTCTAACCATGAGGTTATAATACTGGAGGTAATTGTGATAATATTTGTCGAATTTACCTTCTTGCAGCATTTCAAGGAAGGCGCTCCAAGAGACTTTCATCGCACCCCTGCGGTTTAGTTCATCGTAAAGGGCTTTCATGCGATCAAGGTGCCACTTATTCCACGTAACTTTAAATCCGCCTTCAGGCGTCCTGCCGAGACCTAGTTTTCCATCAAACTCTTCGGGTGAGAATTCTTCAGTGGGATGTTCTGGTTGATTGAAACTTCTATCAAATATCTCGGGATCATGGAGGATGTCTGGGATCACAATTAGGGCCGCAACCCGTTGAAACATCCGCTTTGGATCTTCTCTTAACTTCCCCTTCTCATCTTTCATGAGATATCTCGCGGCCATCAATCTCAACGCATTTAGGCTGAATGCCTTGTCAACCTCATCAACATAATCTTTCTCAAGGATCTTCTTTTTCTCCTCCCTGATACGCTCCCGCTCCTTCCTATAGAGGATGTATGCCTTTGCCACTTCGTAGAGATCGAACTTCACCAGGCTGAGTTCCACTATATCCTGTATTTCCTCTACATGCGGTATCTTTTCGGCGCCATATTTCTCCGCGATGACGTTTAAAACATGTTCAACGACCTTGTTTAAGCTCGCCTCGTCATAACGATTAACGTGGACCATGGCCTTCCTTATGGCCTCACGTATCCTCGATGGATCGAAGTCGACTACCCTACCATCTCGTTTGATGACGCGTTTCACCGGGAACTCTAATTTTTTAGACTGATTCTTCAATTCTCTGTATGCCCCAATCGAGGTTATAGACCATGGTGAGTTATAAACAATTCGAGAATGAGAAAAATAAACTACGCGAAGAATGAGAAGTCGTAACCGGATGCGAGGACGTTTTTACCTCATTTTGATCTCAAAACAGAGCCAAAGCCCTCCACAAAAAATCGGCCCAAAAATCCCCTTTTTTCAAAAAATTCCGCCTTTTTCCCCGAATTCCGTTCCGACCGGGTTTTTGGCCATGTTAAGGCGCTTTAGCCTGGGATGTCGATTATCGCCTCGTGTAGAAACCCTAGATTATTAGAGAATGCGCGGATCCGGCGGTTATTGGGTTAAAATCATTAATTAAGTAGAATTGGACCTTATTACATCCCGGAAATGGATCTGGAGCGAAGGCTCGAGCTTATACTGAGACCTCCGACTGAAGAAGTCATTACATTAGAGGATCTAAGGAGGCTCCTGGAGACGGAGGAGCACCCCATAGCGTATGACGGATTTGAGCCGAGCGGGCTCGCACACCTTCCCTTCGGAATACTGAGGCCCATTAAGCTCCAAGACTTATTGGGGGCCGGCTGCAGGTTCAAGCTCCTCTTAGCGGATTGGCATGCGATGATAAACAACAAGATGGGAGGCGACTTAGAGAAGATAAAGAAGGTCGGAGAATACTTGCTGGAGGTCTGGAAGGCCGCTGGAATAGATCTGAGCAAAGTCGAAGTCGTCTGGGCAAGCGACCAAGTCGCCGACCCGGAGTATTGGAGATTGGTCATAAATGTCGCGAAAAACGTTACCTTGAAGAGGATCCTCAGAGCCCTGCCGATAATGGGGAGGGTTGCGGGAGAACTGGAGGAAGCTGCCCAGATATTTTATCCGGCCATGCAGGTCGCCGACATATTCTACATGCGAGTCGACATCTGTCAGCTGGGCTTAGATCAACGGAGGGCGAATATCCTCGCAAGGGAACTCGCCCCCAAACTCGGATTTAAGAAACCCGTAGCGGTTCACCACCACATGTTGATGGGATTACAGGGACCCGTTAAACCTGCAGGATTTGAAGATGATAAGCGAATGGATTTGGAGATAGCCTCTAAAATGAGCAAGAGCATCCCCGAGACAAGCATCTTTGTCCACGACGACTTAGAAACCATAAGAAAGAAGCTCCAGAAAGCATATTGCCCGCCTAAGACTGTAGAGGGAAACCCCATCCTCGATTACGCGAAACACATAATCTTCAGAAAATTCGACAAACTCTACATAGACCGACCGAGCAAATACGGAGGCCCCGTGGAATATCATTCATACGAAGAACTAGAAAGAGAATATCTAGAAGGAAAACTCCACCCAATGGATTTGAAAATGGGGGTCGCCGAGGCATTAGAGCAGCTAATAAAGCCGATACGAGAACACTTCGAAAAAGACAAACACGCTAGAGAATTATACGAATTCGTTAAGGAGCAGGAAGTAACTAGGTGAAAAGCATTTGACCATAATCCCGAACTCTCCTGAAGCATTAATATAATTCACGAATAATCTCCCAGAGAGTTGGCGGGCAGACAGCCTAGGCGAGAGACTTGTTGAGGATTATCCTCGATCTGGTATCATTGGCTTTATTAGGCTCCCTCGTCGGATTTACCGGAGCTTTCTTAGGAGTAGGTGGGGGATTCATTCTCGTTCCATTATTGACGCTCCTATTCGGACTCGACCCCCATCACGCGGTCGGCACGAGCTTAGCAACAATAATGTTCACGGGAGCTTTCTCCGCATCAGCTTACTTCAGACAGAGAAGACTAGACTGGAGATTAGGATTGTTAACAGAAATATCTACTATGCCTGGGGGACTAGCGGGCTCCCTCTTAACCGCCTATGTAACATCTAAAGAATTGAAGAACCTCTTCGCGATCTTTCTGATAATTCTGGCGCTTTCCATGATCATAAGAGAAGACTATTCGAGATCGAAGAGAGAGGGCAAGAAGGTCTTCCCGTGGAAACGAAGCCTCCGCGACTCCAGCGGGATAGAATTTGAGTACCAAGTCGATATCTTAAAGCTGTTGTTGATGGGGATCCTCGCGGGACTTGCTTCGGGCTTCTTCGGAATAGGCGGGGGTGTGATCAAGGTACCCGTGCTTTATAATTTAGGCGTGCCGATCCATATAGCGATAGCGACGTCGACTTTCATGATCACCCTAACGGCATTTTCCGGCACGATCGGACATACCATACTCGGACATGTCCTCTGGATAAAGGTTTTAGGAATTGTGCCGGGTTTACTCTTAGGAACCCGACTTGGAGCCCGCGTTGCATACAAAGCGGAATCGAAGATCCTCAGAGGATGTTTTTCGTCTGTGTTGATGATTATGGCGCTCCTCTTATTAATGGAATGAAGAAAATTCCTGAGATTTTGACGAGATGTACCCCACCACCGACAACTCTTCATCATCGTGGAGGCTTAGCGCCTCTCTCCGAAGAGCCAAACGAAGTGGTGGGGCATTAATGGTTTTGTCTTCCGAGTATTTACGGTTTTCTCGCGGAGAGTTCCTTTATCTCGGTTAAATCGAGTTCTAAGGCTGCAGCGGGCATGGTTATGCCCCATTCGGTGAGAACGGCTGGGTGGATTTCTCCGAAGAATCCTATTATTTTATCCTTCCAGATTATCTCCGCAGCCCTACCTTCTATGAATGGCATAGCATCATGGGGTTTTAGAGCCCATCCGGTTATCATCAGGTTTTTTAGCAGTTCTTCTACGATGGATTTCATCTCGGAGTATGAGGAATTTGAGTGGCAGGATATAGCCGCCATCTTAATTCTCCTCACGGCTTTTTCAGGCTTACCTTCATCTGGGTGGATGACGTCTCCGATCTCGAAGACCTTTTGAGGATACAGGCTCTTAACATTCATCGACAGCGTCTTCATAGCGCTTGGGAGCATCCAAGTCCTGAGGATAGAGTATTCTGCGGATACGGGGTTCTTGAGCTTGATATGTGGATGCGGGTTGACGTGCATTTTCTGGTATTCGTCTTCTATATTCGTGAGCGTGAAGTTCATGATCTCCGTGAACCCTAAGCCTATCATTATCTCCCTAACGGAGTCCTCTAGAATCGTATCCGGATGAAGCCTTCCATAGGTCAGGGTTTCCGGCTGCTTTGGTTTAAGCGAGGCATATCCCACACCCATCGCCACATCCTCAACTAAGTCTATCTCATGCATTACGTCAACGCGGTAAGGTGGAGGAGTCACTAGAAGTTTGTTCCCCTCGATTTTAACGCCATATCTCATTTTCCGCAGCGCCTTGGCAATGGCCCCTGCTGAGAGTTCGAGGCCGAGTACTTCATTGACATATTTCACCCTAAGCCTCCAGCGCTTCACCTCATAGTTGGGGGTCTTAAGGGTCTTCCTCCGATATTTCACTCGGACGCATTCTATTTTTCCGCCCATGTCAGCGAGGGTCGTTGTGAGTATGTTTAACGTCTTCATGAGGGCGTCTAGATCCGTTCCCGTTATATCGATGAACATGTCACGCGTGCTCTCGCTGAGCTCGGTTAATCTGGCGTTGATTATCGGCGGGAAGGAGAGAACCTGATTCTTGGAATCCACTATCAATGGATAGTAAGGCTTACCTTTCAGGATATGAGCATATTTTACGCCTTTCTCATGTTTTTCTAGGATTTCATCAAGCGTCATTGGGATATAATCGCCCAGTGGAACAAACTCATATTCATCTCCTCTCGCGGCTACGTAGCGAAATGGAGGCTTCACCGCGTTTAGATCATGTAGCCCTATCGCGACCTTCCTCCTATCCCTGCCTAGAATCCAGTGTAAGTCCTCCTGCATAGCTATTAATTCTTCTAATTCCTCGATCCCAAGCTTTAGCCCCCTCACAATAGCGCATACCACATATGGCCTTACATCCTTCAGCCTTGGGTCGACTTCGATAAACGTCTTAGGCGGATAAAGTCTATACCTCGGCAGCCCCATCTCGATCCCCAGAAGGCCTTTAGCCGCTCTGGCTATCCCAACGGGGCTGGAGTAATCCGGCCTATTCGGATTGTATTCAACTCGGAAATAGTCCTCGGTGAATTCCTCCACGTCAAGACCTAAATCGTGAAGTAAGTTCAGTAACTCCTCGTCTTTAAGCTCCTTTCCCAAAAGTTTCCAGAAGCGCTGTTTCCTTATCGTCAGAGCCGGCATGCCTAAGATCCCGCCATCAAACTGATCTAAATGGTTTATTCTGAAGTTTATTAAATGCTTGACTCAACTCTGAGCAGGGATGTCCGAGGACCGGGAACTCGAGAGGATTAAGGAGAGAAAGCTCAGGGAGATGCTCAGAAAGGCTGAGGAGAAAGCCAGGGGTGTGGTGATTGATAAACCCATCCCAGTTGACGAAGAACAATTCGAGGAAATAATCAGGAAACACGAGCTAGTTTTTGCCGATTTTTGGGCGGCTTGGTGTGGCCCTTGTAGGATGATAGCGCCAATAATCGAGGAGCTGGCCAGGGAATATGCGGGGAAGGTGGTGTTCGTCAAGGTTGATGTGGATAGAAATAGAAGGCTGGCCATGAAATTCGGGATAATGAGTATACCGACGCTAATCCTCTTCAAAAATGGTAAGCCAGTAGATATGGTGATAGGCGTTTATCCAAAGCCAGCCCTCGAACAAATCATTAACCAATATCTCTGATCTCCGCGGTAAACTCCTTATATCGTTAAGACCTGATATTTTGGGTTGATTACCGCCCTTGAACTCTTAGAAATCTTAGCGGCGTTGGGCTATTCTTGGGCTAGGATGTCGATGTCGCTCCTACTCTCGATACTCTTTTCCCTCTGCGTGGGAATACTCGCGGGAGTAAATAGACTCGCTGAGAAGATCATAATCCCGATTTTAGACATTCTCCAGTCAATTCCAATCTTGAGCTTCTTCCCGCTCGCCCTCTACATCTTCATAAGCGTCCACCCGATAATCGGCCCGGAAATCGCGGCCATATTCCTGATCTTCACAAGCCAGGTCTGGAACATTGCCTTTGGGGTCTACGAGGCGATAAAATTGCTTCCACACGAGATCCTTGAAGCAGCGAGGAGCCTTGGACTCGGACCGCTGCGGAGGCTACGTGATCTCTATATCCCAGCCGCATTTCCTAAGATCGCGGCAAACATCCCGGCTTCTTGGGCTAATGGACTCTACTTCTTGGTCGCATGTGAGATAATAACTATCGGAGAATCCAAGTGGAAATTGTTTGGAATAGGAACTATTTCAACGGAGTTCATGTTGTCGGGGAAGATCCCCCAATTCTGGATCAGCTTAATCGCCGTTGTAGCGGCCGTCATATTCATGAACCTAGCCTTATTCATTCCATTAATGCGGCTCAGCGAGCGATATAAATTCGAGGCATATGCCGCGGAAGTCCCGAGGGTCTGGATTGAAAGGGCCACGAAGCCTATAGGTGAACTATTTGGTCGAATCTTCGCGGATAAAGGCCTTCCCGGCGGCGAGCCTGTCTCACGATTTCTCTCATATCTCGCCTCGATAATTAAGAGGAATAAGGTCATAGTCTCAGCTTTGGCGATAGCCGCCCTTATCTCCTCATCGGCCTACTATCTTAACTCTATAGATGTGAGTGATTATCTGGAAGTCGTTATCTCCGGTTTCGGAAGACTTGGGCTGATAGACCCGCTCCTGATGATAGGGTTCTCGTTGTTACGCGTGGTCTCTGCGATAATAATCGGACTTGCTTGGGTGATTCCAGTCTCTATACTCATTTATGAGAGAAGAAGATTGGAGAAAATCCTGGTTCCCACCTTCCAAGTTCTGGCATCTCTTCCCGCCACACTCTTGATACCATTAATCGTGAAGCTCGTTTTAGACGCCAAATTACCGCTGGAAACCGGAGCGATAACATTAATCCTCTTGGGCACGCAGTGGTACCTGTTTTTCTTCATTAGTAGCGCGATGAGGAGTATCCCGAGGGAGGAGGAAGAAGTATGTAAGCTTTTTAGGATACGTGGATTCAAGAAATTCAGACACCTCTATCTTCCCAGGATACTTCCCTCACTGGTAATGGGTTGTCTGGTCGCTATGGGCGGTGGATGGAACACGCTCGTAGTCGCGGAGAGAATAGTATTGGATCACTTCATTTGGCAGGTTGAGAACCCCGGAATAGGTAAGGCATTAAGTGAGGCGGTGACGAGCGGCGACCTCGGATTACTCGTGGCGGCGACGATCTGGATGGTGGGCTTCATCGCCGTCCTCAACAAACTCTTCTGGAGGAGGCTTTATCAAAAAGCTACAGAAATCGTCGGTGTAGTGACATGAAAACCGCGGCGAACTCCGCTGAAAAGATGAGGGAACACCTACTTGAGCTCCGCGAGGTTAGCTTCAGCTATGTCATGAGGGGAGGGGAGAAACTACAGGTATTCGACAAGCTATCGCTCTCAGTCTCATACGCGGAATTCTTGGGAATAGCTGGCCCAAGTGGATGTGGAAAAAGTACGCTACTCAGGATCATGGCGGGACTCCTGAAACCCGAAAGCGGCGAAGTATTGTTCCGCGGCAAGCCCTTGAAGGAGCCGACCCCCAGGATCTCGATGATGTTCCAGAGCCCGGCATTATTTCCCTGGTACACGGTCTTGGAAAATGTGATGCTCGCGCTCATCCATGAGAAAGAACTCTCGAGGGAGGAGAAGGAGGAACGGGTAAAGGTGTTCTTGGACATGGTCGGGCTCATGGGATTCGAGACGGCTTATCCAGCTGAATTAAGCGGTGGGATGAGGCAGAGAGTCGCCTTGGCTAGGGCACTCGTCGCTCAGCCGGACCTACTGTTAATGGATGAACCATTTAGCAATCTGGACCCGCTTACCGCGATCTCGCTTAGACGGGAGATCGAGACGCTTTGGAGAAATCAGAGCCTACCGCCCAGCTCGGTTGTTATGGTGAGCCATGACATAGAAGAGCTCGTTGAACTATCAGACCGCATCATAGTTTTAACGAAAAGACCTGTTAAAATTGCTGGAATAATTGAGATAGAGATGGAGAGGCCGAGATCTAGAAGGAGTAAGGAGTTTTATGAGTACGTTGACGAAGTCTACACCCTTCTCAGTTAAGACTTAACTTGGAACTTCTTCTCATCGCCGTTATATCTCACGGTCTCTGTATAGAGTAGCCATTCTAGAAGCATGTGGTGAATTTGCTCCGGATCCCTGTATTCTTCTCCGAGCTCCTTGACCTTGCTGAGCTCCTCGAATAATTCCTCCGCCGAAAATTCCTTTCTAGATTTTATGAGCTTGAATGCGGTGGCAAATGGCTCAACATTTAGGATGGCATTTCTGAGTAAGAGCTTTTTCTCGCTGGGCATAGCTTTTACCAACTTCTCGCCGAGCTCTGTTAAGACTACGTCTCCATTTTCAACCGAGAGGAATCCTAATGTCTCCGCGACCTCTATCACAGGAAGGAGGTCATCCACATCGCTTTGAAGGTCAATTGCTATTCTAGCTAAATCAGTTTTACCCCCATGTCCGGAGACGACGTCTAGAAGCCCGATCACCATTCCAGGAGTGACGGAAGGAGAGATCCGAGGGCGACTACTCATCTGCTTGCCTGTCATAGCATGGTGAACTCTATGAGATAAACCTTTTCGAGAAAAATGGGCCTCTAATCCTTAAGAGCGAGTTCTTCAGCAGCCGAAAGAACCCTTTCAAGGGGATTCAAACTCACGGCCAGATCGGAATACTTCTCCGCATTCGTCCTGAAAACGCCTTTAAGCACCTCCTCCACGGCATTTCTTAGGGTTTCATAGCAGAGCTCGTCTTGTGGAAGGAGTAAACCGGCTCCATTTTCGGCGACTGAGTAAGCGTTACCGAGTTGCTCGCTGTGTGCGGGAATCGGTATCATTATGAGAGGTTTGCCGAAGGCCAGGGACTTCGCCAGAGTTGTCTGGCCCGATCTACAGATCACTACGTCTGAGAGCTTTATCAGCTCCAACGGCTCATCGACCCATGGATAGATTTTAAGCCCGGAAAAAGGTCTTTCCGGATTACCTCCACCTAAGGTGGCCACGATCTGATATTCTCCCGCCAATCTCTCCAAAATAGGTAAGATCATTTCCGTTAGGAATCGCCTTTCATAACTCGGCCCCGTCGCGTGATAGAGGATCACGGGTCCCCCATCAGGATCTAGACCGTATTTTCTCTGAAGCTCCTCCCTAGGCGGGAGGTCTTGTGGGAATTTGCTGATTATGGGGCCGGTGAACTCGACCTTACTTGATAAATTTTTCGGAATAACCAAGTTTTGTTTCGATATCGTGTATGGTTGGGGGTAGTCCGTGATTAGTATTTTGTCGCTCAGCCCCCAGATATCTCCGACGAGCTGGGCCATCGCCTCGACGAGTTCGATTAACTTCGGGTATCGGGGATACTCGACCCTTACATTAAATTGATTTAGGATGGTTAAAACAGGTTTTCTAGAAAGTTTTCCAGCTAAAACTGTGGAGGCCCGTGTATCGGAGATTACTAAGCTTGAACCCTCCAGATAATTCGCTTCGCAGGCAATTTGCTCGAGTAATCTTATTGGAAGTAGGAGGTTCCTGAAAATCGTCATCTTGATACT
>QMUP01000006.1 GCA_003660635.1 Candidatus Wolframiiraptor sp. | reverse complement strand
AAATTGTTAAGTCTACTTTCAAGTGACGCCACCGCATAACACCTCGCAATAAAGCCACGTCTCTTATGAATTCTTTTGGTATTAATGTTTTATACCACGATTCACACCGGTATAGGCTCAAATAATGCGGCCCCTAGGAGGTTTTGGACGAGAAATGCTTAGGACGCACTACATAGGGGAGTTGAGACAACCCCTCGGGGGAAGCGTCAGGATTACGGGATGGGTTGAGCGGGTTAAGGAAGTGGGGAGACTTAGGTTTATCTGGATTAGGGATAAGACGGGAATAGCACAGGTAACAGTCTCCAAGGAGAATAAGGATCTCTTTGAGAAAACCGCCGACCTGAGGCTTCACGATTTCATCCTAGTCACCGGGAAATTGGCCGAAAAACCGATAGCCAAGGTCGGAGTTGAGATAATTCCCACGGAGGTGAAGGTGCTGAGTAAGGCCGAGACTCCTTTACCGATAGATGTTACGGGACATATAAAGTCAATTCTCTCAACTAGGCTTGACTGGAGACCAATCGATCTACGAAATCCAAAAAACGCCGCCATCCTGAAAATTCAAGCAACATTAGTCGAGGGAATGCAGGAGTACCTGAATTCGAATGGTTTCCTCCAAGTTTTCACGCCCTGCATAATAGGAGCGGGATCCGAGGGCGGCGCCGAATTATTCGAGATAGATTATTTCGGTCAAAAAGCCTACCTCAGACAAGACCCACAACTACACAGACAGCTCCTCATGGTCGCCGGATTAGACAAGATCTATGACCTCGGCCCTAATTGGAGGGCTGAACCCAGTCATACACCAAGGCATCTCTGCGAATACAGGGCTTGCGCAGTTGAGCTCTCCTATATCGAGGCTGAAAGAGACGTCATGAAGGTTGAAGAAGAATTAGTGGTGGCCGGGATAAAAAAGGTTGTGGAAAAATGTGAAGACGAATTAAGGTTACTTGAGAAAGAAGTAGAGGTCCCCAAAACACCATTCCCCGTTTTGACGTTCCCCGAAATCTATGATATATTAGAGGACATGGGGAAGAAGATTCCATATGGAGAAGATCTCGACAGAGAGGCGGAGAAGCTGCTAGCGAAATATGTTAAGGAAAAATATGACCACGACTTCTTCTTCATCGATCGATTTCCATATAGGGTCAAACCCTTTTACGTAATGAAGATCGATGGGACCGAGTGGGCAAGGAGTATAGACCTCATCTATAAGGGATTGGAGCTGAGTTCTGGAGGACAGAGAGAACACAGATATGAGAGACTAGTCCAGCAAATCAAGGAAAAAGGATTGGACATCGAAAACTTTAGGTGGTTTATCGAGCACTTCAGATACGGCGCGCCACCACATGGAGGATTTGCCGTTGGAATTGAAAGGCTCACTATGGCATTACTCGATTTAGAAAACATAAGAGAGGCGACGCCATTCCCGAGAACTCCGGATAGGATGCTACCTTAGCGTTTCACTCGTTTCTCATTGATTATGGGGTTGGATGACTTCGGGTATGGTTTTATATGCGATGAATATTTCGTCTTTTACCTTAGGCATCGTAACCCTTTTTACGGATAGCCCCGGAAATCGATTTAGATTTTTTAGGATTTCATACTCTAGGTCGAGCCGCTTCTTTAAGAGCGTGACAACGATTGCATCCCTAGAAACTCTAACGAATTCTTTCATCGCGTTCCTTATGTCTAGTAAGTGAATGACCGTTATGCAGGCAACCAGATCTACTGAATTCCTTCTAAGTGGGAGATGTTCTGCGTCTGCTTGGATGAGGATCCAAGAAGCATGGGCCTTATGCTTCGCCGCTTTCAGCCGTTCCTCTGATAAGTCGATCCCTATGTATAGGCCGTCAAAATCTATTGACTTCAGGTATTCACCAAATAATCCGGTCGCGCACCCTACATCGGCTATAACTCTGAATTTCCGGAAGCGGTCTCTCAGTGCCATAGATACTAACTCATATTTTTCATACTGTTCCTTTCCATAAAGCTCGTCATATCCTTCGGCTGGGACATCATAGGTCAGATATTCACCAAAACGAGTTTTTTGATTGCAACGCCCCTTCCTCGAGGCCATCCAATATGTAATAGATGAGAAAATCTCTAAAACCTTTAAGGCTGAATAGCCGGAGAGAAGCCGGCTGGAAAGTAAAGAGTCAAATCTTGGAAATTGTAATATTCTGATGCCGGCGATGAGGAATTTGCCGAGTTCGGAGGGGTGAAGTTAATTGGCCCTCGCTGAGCCGGCTAACGCTCTTCTGCATGGAAATCGGTTATCTCGCCTGTGGAGGGATTTATTTTCATCGAGACGTGGATAAGATTCTTCCTACCGAGTGATTTTCTGACTTGGAGATCTAATCTAACGGTCCAATAGCCGCCTTTGTTTCTTGGTTCAAGCCGTATGGAATCTATCCAATATTTTTCAATCGAGATACCGAGCCTTTTCTCCGCCTCCTTTAAACCCAGGTCTCTCGCCTCATCCCATGTCGAAATCTTCATCGCTATTGCACCTCCGACCCCATTTTACTCACGTAAGTTCTTTAAAATGTATAGCCGAAGACTTAGAGTGGGAAACCGGTCAATTTATCCGATCTACTCGGCTCTTAGGGCTTGAACCGGATCCATTCTGGCGGCCTTTAAAGCGGGGTATAGACCTGAGAATATTCCGACGAAAATGGCGAAGAAAAAGCTTTCCAAGATGAGGCTTGGCGAGATTACTGGGGCATAGGATATCTGTATCGCTCTCGCCACTTGGGTGCTCGCCTCCTTGACTTGGAACATTTTCCCGAAGATATCCCCTAGGGTGATCGACGCAGTGACCCCCAGCAATATCCCTATTATCCCCCCTATGACCCCTATTAAGGCCGCTTCCGCGAGGAAGATCATGGCTACATCCCTTTGACTGAACCCTATTGCCCTGAGGATTCCTATTTCGCGGGTACGTTCCATGACGGACATTATCATCGTATTCATGATTCCTATTCCAGCCACGACGAGGGATACGCTGGCGACTATGAGCATGAATACTGAGAAGTTCGAGATTATCGCCTTCACATTCCTCACAATCGTGAGCGGACTAATTACCTCGATATCATCCCCGTACATGTTTTTTAGCATGTCTATTATGGGCTCAACGGCGTCTGGAGATTCCGCGACTATCACTATCGCTGGATAATATTTTGATCCGAAAAAGTTTCTGGCGGCCTCGACGCTGGCGAGAATACTGTTATCGACGTCTAGATATGGGGTTGATCCGAATTCATCATAAATCGCCCCTACCATGAAGCTCCTAGTTTTTAGGATCGAGCCCTCTTGAGACGCAACCGAGACTGAGGAATAAAGTCTTATCTGCTTATTCGGGTCCTCTGGGGGATGTGCGACCTTATAGCCTAAGGCCACGACTGCTACATCTGCAGGTTGGAGAGGTTCTCCCTCCTTGATCCTTAGATCGGGTAAGATTAGTTTTATTATTTTGGGATCTGTGGCTAGGAAGTTAACCTCTTTTTCAATAGAGCCGGATCTTAATAGGACTCTTCGGAAATAGAATGGGGCCGTTGCCTTTACGCCTGGGAGCCTCGAGAGCATGATCACATCGGTATCCGTGAATTTCACGCTTCCCTCAGTTGGGATTATCCATAGGTTATTGCTTCCAATTCTTGAGAGTACATCTGTGAGGAAGTTGTCGAAGCCGCTCGTGTTCGAGACTAGAGTTATCACGGCGAGTATGCCTATCGAGATCCCGAGTATCGTTAGGACGCTTCTAGTCCGCCTATCCCTGAGACCCTTGAACGCGTACCATAGAATATCAAGGGGCTTCAACCCTCCTCGACCTCCTCGCGAGGTAGAACGCGACCGCGATCGCCACCACGATTATTATGACCGCGAATATCACCAGCAGATATTCTTGAAAGACTATAGACTTGGCTTCTTCTCCGGTTTCCCCACTCTGCACCGGAATCTTCACAGAGGCTTCGATGACCTCTTCTCCAGGGCTTCGCAGAGAGTCGAGGTAGCTTATCTTCAGCGTTACTCTGACGGTCCCCTCTTCCTTCGCGATGCTCTCTATTGGGATGTTGAAGAGTATCGGGGCATTTGGCTCTACGTCACCTAGATAACTTATGCTGGTCGAGCTCAAATCACCACCTATTACCTTGACCTCGGTATATGATGCCTTCTCGGTTCCCTCGTTTAGAAGCCGTCCAACGAGGAGCAAGTCTCCGCCAAGCCTTTCTATTGAAAGCTCCTGAAGCTTGATGTCGATTATCCCCTTGACATACATTCCGAGAAAATGCTCCTCATTTCTAACTTGGCCTCCGGGTTCCCTGAAACTCGCACGCACCCTTAGATTGAATGGCTCACCTATTGTTGATCCGGTTGAAGTCTCTGATGGAACATATATCTTTAACTCTATCACCTTCTTTTCTCCATTTGCTAGGCTCTGTATATTCCACGTTGTCGGACCTAACAGGGTTACCCAGCCCACGGTTGGCGAGATTGTTATGGTGATGTCTTCGAGGTCTCCTCCCGAGATATTTTCAATGGTTATGTTCGCAGACTCTATCATGCCTCCCCTAACATATTCACTCGAGTATATCCTAAGCCTATTCCTCACGCTCTCTTCTAACACCGTTATCGTCAATCCCTTCTGAACCACATGCCTGCCTTCATCATCAACGTAGGTAATCGAGACCGGAATCGCGAAAGACCTTCCAGATGCCAACTCGTTTACGAAAACCCTTAGCGTTAGCTTCTTCTCATCTCCGGGAGCTAGATCACCGAGTTTGGCCGCCAACGCCCCCTCCTCGATTGTTAGAGGCGGATTAGCTATCTGGGATAGGACTACCTCGAGATTCACGTCCTTGGCCGTCTCGGCCCCCCTATTGGTAACTATGATCGTCAAATCGCTGGATTTACTTGGCTCCAGAATCGGGTTCTCTATGAGAGCATCTAGAACCACTCCAACGCCGCCTAATGGATTAACCTTAAGCGAGAGCCTGTGAGTTTCTTGGATTTTGAATCCATGTGAATTGAAGTAAGTTATAGATGTGGATATGCTGGCGACGGAGTCGGCCAAGGCTCTGCTGGCAAGAATCTTCAAGGGGATAGTTACCGAAGATCCCGGTGCGATGTTTCCAATAAAGTGTCTTCCACCGCCCTCTAAGATCGCTAACCCCGGGGAACCCGATTCTATCCATATTTCTGTTGATGAAGTGGGGGCTGAACCCGCATTCTTTATTGTTAGCTCTATGGTTTTGGGTTCTCCTGGATCGAGCACGTTTGCGCTTAAGGTGGGCTCAAGTATACTTCTCCCCGTTACCCTAAATCTCACTTTAACACCGGTTGTCGAGATGGAGTCTTCATCCCATTCGACGTAGTTTAGGGCTAAATTTGCCTCATATATCCCAAGCTTCACATCTTCATCGATATCGAGTAGAAATGTTAGGTAGAATCGTTCTCCCGCCGGCACCTCCCTGCTAACTGAGGGACCCGCCACCGAGCCGCCGCTCTTAGCATCCGTAAATCCCTTTGGGAGATAGAGGGTGCCTTCGACGTATCTTATCGGTTTATCCATGCTGTTTACGAGCTCGATTACTAGTTGGACGTTCTTATCTCCAGGGGCTACCTCGATCTTAGTTTTGTAGTCGCCGAACCATGCATTTGAGAAGACTATGTCTGGTACGGAGTCCGCTAAAACCATCGATGGCAGGACCGCGGCCAGTATTAACAGGCTTATTATGATTAAGCTAATTCTCCTCATATATCACACCATCCCTTATCTTCACAATTCTCTGCGCAGGAGAGGCGGTTTCGGGGTTGTGGGTAACGACTACCAAGGTTATTCCGAGATCTCTATTCAACTTTGTGAGTAAATCCACGACCTCCGCCGCCGAGGCCGAATCGAGGTTTCCAGTAGGCTCATCCGCCAAGATTATCCTGGGATTTGTGACTATCGCCCTCGCTATCGCGACCCTCTGCTGCTCTCCCCCGCTCATCTCGGTGGGTCTATGATTTATCCTGTGGCCCAACCCCACCTGCTCTAAGGCCTCCCTGGCCCTCTTAATCCGTTCTGCGCCATCTATCCCTCTTAGCACTAGGGGTAGCATCACGTTCTCGAGGGCGGTGAGCCTCGGTATCAGGTTGAAGGTCTGGAAGACGAAGCCGATATACCTGTTACGGAGCATGCTCAGTTCTTTATCGCTTAGCTTGCTGGGATCCTTACCTTCTATTAGGACGCGGCCCCTCGTGGGCTTATCGAGGGCGCCCGCCAGATGCAGGAAGGTAGATTTCCCGCTTCCTGAAGGACCCATCACCGCGACGTGTTCTCCCCGCTTAATTTCTATGTTTAATCCCCTGAGCGCCGGCACCTCGACGGCGCCCATTCTGTAGATCTTCCAGACGTTCTCAAATTTTATTGCCGGGAATTCCAAGCTCAGGCTCACCCCGAGATCTCGGGGGCTCCGGCGATAATAAAAGCTTTTTGTAACTTTTAGAGTATTATTTACGATGAGCGGCGACCCAAAGATCATTGAGGCCCTGAAAAAGCTCGGACTAACCGAATACGAGGCGAGGGCATACGTAGCCGTTGTAGAACTCGGCGAGGCGGAGGCATATGAGGTGGCGAGGCGGTCGAGGGTGCCGAGGACGAGGATCTACGACGTCTTATCAAAGCTCGAAAACGGTGGGTTAATCCAGAAGATCAGGGAATCGAGGCCCGCCGTCTATGCCGCTATTCCCCCGGAGAGGAGCCTCGAGCCCCTGAAGAATCAGCTCGTCGAGGAGCTCTCCCACGCCATTAGCTCTCTAAGCCATCTATATCTCTCGAGTAGATCGGTATCGAAATGTGAGGTCTCATTACTGAGGGGGATGCAGGCATACACGGCCGCCTTAGAACTCTTAGATCACGCGGTCGAGAGCATCCTAGTTAGAATGGTCTGCCTTCCTTCGGATGTTTTTGAGAAGCTTACGGATAGGTTGAGAAAGGCGCGGAGGAGGGGTATTAAAGTCTACTTAGCGATAGATACGAGATTGCTTAGGAAGATAATTCCTCTTGAGGCCATCGAGGATCTTCTGAAAGAGTTTGACGGAAGAATTGTAAGCCCACCTATACCTCTAAGCTTCTTCGTCGCCGACTTTAAGGACGTGCTACTTCTCTACGTGGTCCCAGAGGCCCCGGAGAATTGTTATGGGTTCCTGCTCCAAGATTTAGGTGAAGTTAGCGATCTATTGAAGAGGCATTTCGCCGGGCTCTGAGCGGATAAAACGCGTTTAAGCGATTTTCCTCGATAATAGCTTGTTGAGCGCGTTAACCATAGCCTCCACGCTGGCCATAACGATGTCTTCTCTGGCGCCTCTCGCTGAAACCACCCTCCCGCTTTCGTCTTCGACCTTAACTATGACCTCTGCAACCGCGTCAGATCCGCCGGTGACGGCCTCGATCCTGAACTCCTTCAGACTTACTTTCGCTAGGTTTTGGGTGATCCTCTGAATCGCCTTTAAGGACGCGTCAACTGGGCCGACTCCCGTCTCCGATGCTATGTAATCCTTACCCTTAACCGCGAGCCTCACCGAGGAGGTGGGGATCACGCCCGTCCCGGTGATCACGGCGAGTTCTTTGAGGTCTAGGACCTTTTTCTCCGCCGGAGGTGCCTCCATTATCGACCGCGCGATCGCTATAACGTCTGTATCCGTAACGGTTTTTCCCTTATCTCCGAGCTCCTTAATTCTCCTCACTATTTCCGCGAGCTGTTGCTCCGTTGGCGTCAAACCGCTCTCCTCGAGAATTGTCTTGATACCGTGTTTTCCAGCGTGTTTTCCGGCCACGATCTTCCTCACCCGTCCTACAAGCTCTGGCTTGAATGGCTCGAAGGAGGTCGGCTCTATGACGACGCCCTTAACGTGGATTCCGGATTCATGGGCAAATGCATTATCCCCTACTATGGGTTTGTGGGGTTGAATAGCTACCCCAGTTAATCTTTTCACCATCTGAGAGGTGGCGTAAATCTTCGAAGTGTTGATGTTTGTCTTCTTCTTGTATAGTATGTGCAGCGCCAATACAACCTCTTCAAGCGCGGCATTTCCCGCGCGTTCACCTATCCCATTTACCGTCACGTGAGCCTGAGCTGCCCCCGCCTCTATTCCGGCTAGAGTATTCGCAACCGCGAGGCCGAAGTCATTATGGCAGTGGACGCTTATCGGGATCTTCACGACCTCCTTTATCTCCGATATTAACTTGTACATAGAACTCGGGGTCATTATCCCCACCGTGTCTGGGATGTCGATTCGATCGGCGCCCGCCCGCTCGGCAACTTTACAGACCTGTTTAAGGAAGTTTAGATTTGTTCGTGTTGCGTCCATGGGCGAGAACTCGCAGATGAATCCATGCAACTTCGTATATTCTATTGCCTCCTCAATCCTCTTGATGGCCTCATCGTAGCTTATCTTCAGGACCGATTTGAGATGCACATCGCTGGTGGAGAAAAATACGTGGATCGAATTCGGATTACACCTCATCGCCGCATCTATATCATCCTTAACGGCTCTCGCCAAGGCGCAGATCTCCGCCCTCAAACCGGCCTCAGAGATTAGTTTCACCGATTCCAGCTCGCCCTTTGAAGCCGCTGGGAAACCCGCCTCTATGGCGTCGACACCAAGCCTGTCGAGCTGTATTGCGAGTTCTAGCTTTTGCTCCGGTGTTAAGGTAACTCCCGGGGTTTGCTCCCCATCTCTCAGAGTTGTGTCAAATATTCTCACATAGTCGCTCAAGTTGTCTTTTCGGAGTATTCGCGGTTTAATTAAGTTTTTCCGGCGAAATCTCTAACAGCGGCCGCTACGGCGCTCCCAAACTGATCAGTAGTCGCATTACCTCCGAGATCGGGGGTTAGGATCCCCCTTCTTAAGACCATTTCAACAGCCTTCTCGATGATTCTCGCGGCCTCTCGGCAGCGTTTATCATCGTATTTTGTTCCAAGCCAATCGAACATCATGGCAGAAGATAAGATCATAGAAGTCGGATTGGCGATGTTCTTGCCGGCGATATCTGGCGCGCATCCATGGACGGGCTCGAAGATGGCGAAGTTGTCTCCGATGTTGGCGGCGGGGGCGAGGCCGAGGCTTCCTACTACTTGTGCGGCTTCGTCAGACAATATGTCCCCGAACATGTTTGTGGTGACTATGACGTCGAACTCATGGGGTTTTCTGATTAGGTTCATGGCCGCGGCATCAACGTACATTTCTGAATATTCTATGTCCGGATATTTCTTTGAAAACTCCCTACAAGTTCTCGCAAACAATCCGCAGGTAATCTTCATCACATTAGCCTTATGAACGGCTACCAGCTTCTTCCTGCGCCTAGCCAATTCAAATGCATATCTCGCAATTCTCTCGCAACCTTTCTTCGTTATGATTCTGATGGCGATTGCCGCGTCATCGAGTTCATATTCATATCCCTTGTAAAGACCCTCCGTGTTCTCCCTAACTATAATGAGATCGATATCTGGACGGAGTGCTGGAACATTTGGAAGAGATTTCGCCGGCCTAACGTTGGCATAGAGATCAAACATCATCCTAAGCCTTACAATTACTTCCGCAGCCGACTCGCCCACAGGACCCTTTAAACAAGCATGAGAATTTTTGAGAACCTCTATCGTATCTTCTGGAAGCGCCACCCCCCTCCGCTCAAGACACGCGTCCCCGGCTTCGACATCTAGAATCTCAAAATCTATTCCAAGACATTCTCTTATCGCGGAGAGCACCTTCAAAGTTGCATCCGATTGTTCAGGTCCTATTCCATCTCCCTTAATTAAGGCAATCTTGTATTTCATCGACTCCAACACCTTAAACCATGTTCTTATGATGTGTGATAAAATGTTGTTTAGGGAGCCCGGTTATTCGAGCCCTAACTTCTTGCGAATATAACGTGTTAATCCTCCGGCATTTATTATTTCGAGGGCTAAGGGTGGGAGCGGGTTACCTTTCAGCTTGATGCCCTTGGATTGATTTTCTATTACCCCGTTGACGACATCTACCATCAATTCATCTCCTTCTTCGACGGAGCCCTTTATCGCCGCTTCGACTATCGGTAGCCCTATGTTTATCGCATTACGGTAAAATATTCTGGCAAAAGATTCCGCGATCACGCATTTAACGTTCGCATGTTTAAGCGCTACTGGGGCCTCTTCCCTACTCGATCCACATCCAAAGTTCTTTCCGGCGACGAGTATAACCCCTTCTCTCGCCTTCTTCGGGAAGTCTGGGTCGATTCCCTCCATAGCGTGCTTCGCCAATTCATCAGGGTCTTGGAGAACCAGGTATCTTCCAGGGATTATTATGTCCGTGTCTATGTTATCTCCGTAGATCAATGCCTTACCCCTGATCTTCACGCCTTCATCACCTCCCGGGGATCGGTTATCTTGCCAGTTATAGCTGATGCCGCAACCGTTGCGGGAGAAGCAAGATATATCTTCGCCTTCGGGCTGCCCATCCTCCCCACAAAATTCCTATTAGCAGCGCTTATACAGACTTCGCCATCCGCGAGCACCCCCCTGCTTATCCCTATGCAGGGGCCGCAGCCGGGTACGCCTACCACCGCTCCGGCGCTTACGAAGATGTCGATTAAGCCTTCTTTCAGGGCTTTTTCATAGACTTCTTGCGATCCCGGGATTATCACGAATCTGACTCCTTCTTTCACCTTCCTCCCTCTCAGAACCTCGGCGGCAACTCTCAGATCATCCAGTCTGCCATTCGTGCAGGTTCCGAGGAAGGCCTGATCGATCTCGACGTCTCCTACTTCGGATACGGGTTTGACGTTATCGACCGAGTGGGGGATAGCTACTTGGGGCCCAAGCTCCGAGGCATTTATCTCAAATGTCTTACTGAATTCCGCGTCGGGATCACTTTTTAGAGGAGCGAAGTCCCCGTTAACCCTTTCACGGACATATTGGATCGTCTTCTCATCAGGTTCCACGATCCCGGCTTTTGCGCCAGCCTCTATGCTCATGTTGCAGATCGTCGCCCTGCCATCTATTCCTATTTCTCCAACCGCTTCTCCCGAGAATATCATGGCCTTGTACGTGGCGCCGTCGGATCCTATCATGCCGATTATATGGAGAATCAAGTCTTTTGCGAGCACGAATTTTCCCAGCCTCCCAGTTACCTCGAATTTAAGCGCCTCTGGAACCCTAAGCCAAATGGTACCGGTGGCCATTACGGCGGCCATATCCGTTGCGCCTATTCCCGTAGCGAATGCGCCGAGAGCCCCATAGGTCACGGTATGTGAGTCAGCTCCAACTATCAGGTCTCCGGGGCGCACATGGCCTTTCTCGAGCATTACGACGTGGCAGACGCCCCCTCTACCGATATCATAGAAATTCTTTATGCCCTGTTTCCTGACGAATTCCCTCACCCTTTTCTGGAGTTCCGCGGCTTTTATCGTTGAGGGCGGGACGTCGTGATCAAAAATTACCACGATCTTACTGGGATCCCACACCTTCTCCACGCCTATCTCCTCAAAAGACTCTATTGCTCTTGGCCCCGTTAGGTCGTGGATCATCGCGGCATCAACTTTTGCATCCACTATCTGCCCGGGCGCGACCTCTTTTTCGCCGGATGCCTTTGCCAAGATCTTCTCAACTATATTCAAGGCTCGACATCTCCCTCAAATGCCAAAATATAACTTTATGGAAACGGGTTACCTCTCTATCCCCGCCAGCTTTCGCATCTTTTTCCCTACTACTTCTAACTGATGATCCTCAATCTCTTTCATCAGCTTCTTAAGCGTGGGGGATCCATTTTCATATTCTTTGATCCATTTTTTAGCGAAGGCCCCGCTCTTCACCTCTTCAACCACCTTCCTCATATTCTCCTTTACGTGTTCATCTATGACCTTGGGGCCGACTACCAGCCCGCCGTATTTCGCGGTATCTGACACGGCCTTAAGCATGCCGGTTATCCCACTCTTGTAGATTAAGTCCATTATCAGCTTGGCCTCGTTGCATGCCTCGAAGTATGATAGCTCCGGCGGGTAGCCTGCCTCGACCAATACCTCAAATCCCGCTTTAATCAGCTCCATCAACCCGCCTACGAGGACCGTCTGCTCTCCTATCAGATCGCTCTCCGTCTCATCCTTGAATGTGGTCTCGATCACGCCGACCCTCGTCGCGCCGATGGCCTTGGCTATCCCGAGAGCCCTCTGCTTCGCCTTGCCGCTATAATCCTGTTCAACGGCTATCAGCGCCGGAACCCCGGTTCCCTTCAAATAATTTTCCCTGACAAGTGGGCCGGGTCCCTTTGGAGCGACCATGATTACGTCGACAGAAGACGGCGGCTCGACCTGTTTGTAGTGAATGCTGAAGCCGTGGGAGAAGCAAAGAGCTTTCCCGGGTGAGAGATTATCCTCGATGTATTTCTCATAGACCTCGCGGTGGACCATATCCGGGATGAGCATGTAGATTATCGTCGCCCGCCTCGCCGCCTCATCTATGGAATACGTCTCGAAGCCATCCTCCTTTGCCAGCTTCTCGGATTTCCCAGGCCTACATCCGATTATGACCTCGATCCCTGAGTCGCGTAGATTTAGGCTCTGATTTCTCCCCTGGCTCCCATAACCTATTACGGCGATGACCTCGTCTTTGAGGACCGATAGATCTACGTCTTGATCATAGTATATGTTAACCATGGCTACCTCTCCTCTCCCGGAATCCCCTTCGGGCTCCTTAATAAAGCCGTGGCGCCGGTCCTCGCCAACTCCTTTATCCCAAATCCCTTCATCAGCTCTATGAACGCATCGACCTTCTGGGGGGCGCCGGTCACCTCGACTATCGTTGCGTCGGGCGCGACGTCGACTATTTTACCCCTGAAGGCACGCACATAGTAGTCTAGGTCGGCTCTGGCCTTTTGGTCGGGGACGTTGACCTTGACTAGTGCCATCTCCCTGATCACCGTGTTTTCCGGATCCAGTTTTGAGACCTTGACCACATCTATCAGCTTCCTCAGCTGCTTCACGACCTGCTCCACTAGGGTCTCATCTCCGTAAACGGTTATAGTCATCCTCGCGAGCCCCGGCCGCTCGGCCGGCCCAACGGAGATACTCTCTATGTTGAATGCCCTCCTCCTGATCAGCCAAGCCACCTTGAAGAGTACTCCTGGCTTGTTTTCGACTATGAATGAAATTACGTTGAGTGGGGGCTTAACCTGCTTAGCTTCCATCACTTCTCACCTCCTAGGATTATCTCATTTAGAGATCTACCCGGAGGGACGAAGGGTAAGACGGGTTCATCAGGTGATATCAGTACATCGATTACCGTGGTGACCTCGCTTTTCACAGCCTCCTTAAACGCCTTCGAGAATTCCTCTATCGTAGACACCCTGAATCCGTTAGCTCCATATGCTTCGGCGAGCTTCACGAAATCCGGTGAACCCCTGCGAAGATTCGTCGCCATCCTCCTCTTTCCATAGAATAAGTCCTGCCAGTACTTCACCATCCCAAGCCAGCCATCGTTTAAGATCACAACTATGACCGGAATGTTTTCCGCTATCGAGGTGGCGAGCTCACGCTCCGTCATCAGGAAACTCCCATCGCCATCTATATCGACGACGATGCTTTCGGGCTTCGCGACTTTAGCTCCAAGCGCCGCGGGAAATCCGAAGCCCATGGTCCCAAGCCCACCCGACGTGATGAATGTCCGCGGACGATAAGTCTTGAAATACATGGCGGCCCACATCTGATTTCTACCGACGCCCGTCGTGACTATGCCGTCTGGGGGGAGCTGCCGCCTAATTTCCTCTATTACTTCTTTTGGCCTGAGGGGGCTGGAACTCGAGACCGGGATTGATGCGAGTTTCTCACGCATCCACTTGATCCTCTGCATCCAAGTAGATCTCTCCAGCTTAGGGGAAAGCTTTCTCACGGCATCATAAATCGCCTTGAGGGCTTTCTTCGCATCGGAGACTATTGGGATATGTGGTTTAATGTTCTTCCCGATCTCTGCGGCGTCGACATCTATGTGAATTATTTTCGCCTCCTTACAAAACTCCTCAAATTTCCCGGTAGATCTATCACTAAACCTCGTCCCGACGGCCAAGAGTACATCGGCTTCAAGGATGATCTTATTGGCAACCGCAGACCCATGCATACCGACCATTCCCAAATATAGCGGGTGATCTTCAGGTACCGCTCCCTTGCCCATTAAGGTGACGGCGATCGGGGCGGAGAGGTACTCAGCGAGATCGATCAACTCTTTAGAGGCCCCGGAGATTATCACGCCGCCTCCTGCGAGGATCGCGGGTCTCTCGGCGTTTAGAAGCAGTTCCGCCGTCCTCTTAACCTGAAGCGGATGAGGATCCGTCGTAGGCCTATAGCCCACTAACTCCACCTCGACATCAAGATCTACTTCGGCCTCCTCTTTCTGTACATCCACCGGGAAATCTACTAGAACGGGACCCGGCCTCCCGGCGGACGCTATATAGAAGGCTTGCTTGACTATCTTTGGGATCTCCCGGGGATTTCTGATCTGGAAGTTGTATTTCGTGACCGGCGTCGCAATCCCGATGATATCAGCTTCTTGGAATGCGTCTTTCCCTATCATATTCCTAGGAACCTGGCCTGTTATCGCGACGATCGGCGAGGAATCCATGTAAGCCGTGGTTATCCCCGTCACCAAGTTCGTCGCCCCGGGACCCGAAGTCGCCATACATACCCCAACTCTTCCACTCGCCCTGGCGTAGCCGTCCGCGGCGTGTGCGGCGCATTGCTCATGCCTAACCAAGACGTGTCTGATCTTCGAGTCATAGAGGGTGTCATATGTGGGTAGGATAGAGCCTCCGGGGATCCCGAAAATAGTCTCCACCCCGACCTGCTCTAGGCTCTTTATCAGAGCTTTAGCGCCACTCAATCTCATCGTCTTATGACATCTTCGGATAAAACTGATAGATTAAGTTGTCGATATACAGGCGTCAAAATCAGCCTTCTACCCCCTTTTTCGTAATTGTGAGACCTAAATCTGTGCGCGCTCATTTGCTCAGCCGAGCATCTCGTCTTTAGAGCCTTTTACAGCCCGCCTGATCATCTCTATCTGCCTTGATAGGTAGTCTTTGTAGACCTCGTCTCCGGCTAAGGCTTTCTTGGCCGCCCTCAGATCCTTAATCCTGATCAGCTTATCTTCGTAGACCCCTCTCGAAAGAAACTTACCCCTCCTCCGGGATTCCATGGATATGATTCCCTTTGATTCAAGCTCGCTCAAGGCCCTGTCCAACAGCTCATCCGTGGGGACGTAGTCCAAGGCGTAGCCATGGATCTTCACTATGTCGGAAATGATCTCAGTCATCCAAGACACTCCATTGAAGACCGTTAACACCCTAATCACGTCGAGCTCCAGCTTACCTAACTCATCGCCCCTACCCAATAAATTCCTAATTTCATCATCTACTCCCATGCGCAAACCAAAGAGTACCACGCCATCCAACAATATAAGCAGCTCCCCCTTCGCGAACAGACCATTACTTTGCTTTCTTTTTGAATGCCTAAGTAAGTTATCCTAGCCGAGGCTTTCCCAATCAAGACTTCAGGGGGGCCTCAACCATTTTT
>QMUP01000005.1 GCA_003660635.1 Candidatus Wolframiiraptor sp. | reverse complement strand
CATGATCGTCAGCGTAGTCGTCGTGGCTCCATTCATCTACGGCGCCGTGCTCTCAGATGGGTATATCTCACCGAGACTTATCACATTCATCTTACCTGTCTATCTCTCTAACCTCGGGAGAGAGGTGATAAAGGGGATCTCCGACGTCGAGGGCGATGCTGTTCGAGGGGTGAGGTCGGTTGCTAGGATCATGGGCGAGGACTTCGCCGCAAAACTCGGGGCAGCTCTCTACGTTGCCGCTGTCTCTTTAAGCCCGCTTCCCTATCTACTGGAACTAGTGGGGTGGATTTATCTTCCAATAGTCTTGATAGCTGATGTGGGATTCATCTACTGCTCTCTTAGCATAATACGGTCGCCTACTAGAGAAAACTCTCTGAGGGTGAAGAAGCAAACCCTATTATGGATGTTAATAGCCTTGATAGCGTTCATTTCGGGAGCTCTCTAGCGAGGAAACCTATTTCATTTATTGATAAACAGTTCACGGCAGATGAATGAGGACCTGCCCGCGATCATAGGAGGAGAACCCGTTAGAAAAAACCCGTATCCAAAATGGCCTATCTACGATCGAAGAGAGGAGGAACTATTACTCGAGGCGCTAAAAAGTGGGAGATGGAGTGTTGGAGGGAGGTTCCAAGAAGAATTTGAGAGGAGATTCGCAGAATTCCAAGATGCAAAACACGCGCTTCTCTGCGCAAGCGGAACCGTTGCCCTGAAAATAGCGTTGAAGGCTATGGGATTAAAACCCGGCGACCGAGTCATAATACCGGCATACACATTCATAGCAACCGCAACCTCCGCTATCGACTTAGGACTTGAGATCGCATACGCCGATATAGACCCCAACTCCTATACTATTGACCCGGAAAGCGTTAGAGAATTGCTTGATGAAAAAACCAAGGCATTGATACCTGTTCACGTCGCCGGAAGACCCGCGGACATGGACGCACTAAGAGAGATAGCCGAGGAAAGGGGCTTAATGATCTTGGAGGATGCGGCCCAAGCCCACGGAGCGGAGTGGAGGGGGAGACGGGTCGGGGCGATAGGGGACGCGGGGATCTTCAGCTTCTATCAATCAAAAAACATCACCTGTGGAGAGGGTGGGGCGGTCACGACGGATAGCGACGAACTAGCCGACATAATCTGGTCTTTAAGGAACGTCGGAAGGCCGAGAACCGGGCCGTGGTACGAGCACAGGATCTACGGATGGAATTACAGGATAACAGAATTTCAAGCCGCCGTCCTTATAGCCCAGCTGGAGAAAGCCCCGAAACTGATGGAGATAAGGGATCGCGGCGCGGAAAAACTCGACAAACTCCTCGACGAGATAGAGGGGGTAGAGCCTCCGAAGAAGGATAAGCGGGTGACGAGACACGCGCACCACCTCTACATCTTCAAATATGATCCAACAGCATTCTCCAACCTCCCTAAGAGCAAATTCGTAGAAGCACTCAAAGCCGAGGGAATACCCTGCAGCGCGGGTTATAGGCCGCTCTACAGCTACCCATTCCTCCCACCAAGCAAACCCCTCCCGAACACGGAGAAAGCATCAAAAACCGAGGCCATATGGATTCCCCAAAACGTACTCCTCGCGGGAGAAAAAGACCTAGAAGACGTCCAAAAAGCCATAGAAAAAATAAAGAAACATTCCCATAAAATCCCGAGATAACGTTTATGTAGAGAACCATAAAAACAAAAGAACAGAAAAAACTGCGGGGGTAGCCAAGCCTGGTCAAAGGCGCAGGACTGAGGCTCCTGTCCCGTAGGGGTTCGTGGGTTCAAATCCCACCCCCCGCACCATCTCTGGAAAAACTGCTCTGATTAGTTGAAGGTCTCTAAGTGCTTGTTCTAACCGTTTCTTTATGCGATATTTCACGGCTCTAAGATGCTCGGACTCAACCTCTACGCCGTATAGCTCAACAGAATCGCCTACGCATTCGTATCTGTATTCTTGGAATTCGTCATCTGGTAGATATGCTTAAACCTGTCTTCGAATACTGGTTTAACAATTCGTGAGCTTGAGGGCGGCATGATGTTGCGGTGGTCCCTTAGCAAGCCTCCGATAAATCCCATCCTTAGAAGGTGATCCACCGCGCATGACCTCGATAAATATGGCGTCTAAAGCCGTTATCTTCTTAACCGGCATAGATGGATTGAGAGTTGTCAGGATGATATTGCTCATAACAGTTCTAGCTATGTTAAGGAACTTCACGAAGGCTTTAACGAATGGCCTATTCCAATCATAGGCAAAGAGATCGAAGCACCTCTTGGGGATTAAAAATTGCGGGCGCATGTGGGCGAGATCGAGCCCGAGGTCAATATCCCATTAAATGAGCTACGCCGGTATCGTGGATTTTCTTAAACTTTTTATAACGTCAACTCTCCCTTGATCCGGGGGATTTTAAATGGCTCGTGTCCTAGGTTTCTTGGGTAGTGGCAGAAAAGACGGATACACTATAAGGGTTTTAGAAGAGGTATTGAGGGGGGCCGGCGAAGTCGAAGGCGTTGAAACAGAGTTAATACATCTTCTTGATTATAAGTTCGGGCCCTGTACCTCCTGTTACCAATGTATCCGGCTGCCTGAACACCGATGCATCTTGCCGGATGATATGGGCCATAGGGGTGAGGGAAAGTTATGGAAGAAGGTTGAAAGCGCGAATGGGATCGTTCTCGCCGCCCCGGTTCACTTCTGGACTGCAGATGCATTAACCCACCTCTTTGTAGAAAGACTCTATCCTTTTGCTTGGAGCGGTGAGCTGAGGGGGATTCCTGTCGCCACGATCGCTGTTGCGAGTAATCAAGGCTTTCAAATAACTGCAAACGAGTTGCTATGTCAGCTGGCCTTCACCTTCGGGATGAGATATATCGGTGGGCTACCGGTTCATGTCGCATATCTCGATGAAGCCTTACCGAAGGCGAGATATTTGGGATTAAAATTGGGAGAAGCTGCCCTAAGCGATGAAAAGGAGGGTAGAAGGCCCCTAAGTGATGAAGAGCTATGGCTATACTATGAGGATAAGCCTTGGAGCGTTTTCCAACGCTATGTCGATAACCTAACTATGGGGACCGGTGATCCGCAGCTTTCGATAATAAAGAGAGCTCTGGCCCATGGGATATTTAAGAAAAAAGAGGCCGTGGAGCACCTAAAGAAAGCAGATGAAGAATTCGAGAGATGCATGAAGTATATTAGCCTCGGAGAGCGCAGAAATGCCATTAAAAGCCTTGTCAAGGCGAGCGCCTTCTGGACCAGCGCCACATACAAAGAATTCCTAGAAGAGCAGTTGATCAAGGCCCCGAAACCGAAGACCTATCGACCGATCGAGGAATAAAGGAAACAGGGCCACATTCATTCTTACGCCAATCTTCGCGGAGTTATTTCAAAAGTAAACCTCCTTAAACTATTTCTTTCTTCGGATATTTGCAGGTCGGCGGCCGATGATGGGGAAGACGATTAACAGGTTTCTCTTAATCGTTTTTGCGTTAATCGTTTTGGTTGGAATAGGTACTTGTGCGTTTTCTATCGCTGAGAACCTCGACCCGTTTGACGCATTCTATTTGACTGTTACAATTCTGTCTACTGTTGGCTTCGGCGACATAACGCCTAAAACCTTCGGCGGCAAGCTGGTGTACATAGGTCTAGTCCTGACGGGAATAGGTGTCTTCGGATACGCCGTATCTTCCATTGCGACGATAATGGCCGAGAGAAGCATTTTCAAGATGGTTAAAGGGGTCTTACTATTCAGGGGAGATGCAAAGTTGAGAGATCACGTGATTATAGTGGGATGGAATGAAACAACGAAATCCGTTTGCGATGAGCTTAGGAGCAATGGGTGCTACGTCGTGGTCATCGTCGAGGACGACGCAATGGCGAGGGAAGTTTCTAGATCCGGATACGATGTCATAGTGGGTTCACCACTTGAGCCGTCAACATATCAAGAGGCGAAAATAACCTCAGCGAGATCGGCTATACTGGCCATGGATGATGAAAGCAAAAACCTGATGGCCATACTGAGGATCAGAGATCTCAACCGGGACTTAAAAATAATCACCGTATGCAATAACGAATTCATGAAAAAACTCTTCTACAGGGCGGGGGCCGACGAAGTCGTAAATACAGCGGATATAAGCGGTCGGATACTCGCCAGCCATGTCTTCGAGCCCGTAGTCGCGGAGATCTTAGAGGATATGGCTGAGGCGGAGACAGGCTTAGACGCAGAACAAGTAATCTTCAAGTCCGCGGGCACCACGAGAATTAGGGAGCTAAGAGATCTGGGATTCAAAAGCGTGATCCTCTTGGTGATCCGCGATTCCCAGAAGATCTATTATCCGGGCGATGATTTTGAGATAAAGTCCGGTGACATAATGGTCTTAATCGGGTTAAGAGAAGACCTAGATTCGGATAAGGGGATCCTGGAGAAACACTTCGGAATGACGACGTAGCGTCCATCATTCTAACCGCGGAGGACATGAAAAAGATAAAAGCCATCTAGTGTATAAATTCCGATGAGCTTGGGGTGATATCATGACTAGAGATCAATTAATCGGAGGATTAATGATGGCAGCGGCCGTAATCGGCATACTAGTTTATGCTTGGATTCTCTTTTTCACGGATTGGGCGTTAATTCTACTCCAAATAACAGCATTCATCGCCGTTGCCGGAGTACTCGGCATACTCGCCTGGATAGGGTACACTCTTGCCACTACTCCGCCGCCAAAGCCTATAGAAGAAATTGAGAAAGAACTTGAGAAGGAGGTAGAAGCAGCCGAGAATGATTCGAAACAAGAGGAAAATTCCAGTGATTAATTGGTTAGGAATTCGAGGAAGTTGCTGAAATCGTCTATGAGCTTTTGTATGTGTTCTTTTTCATGAACAACTGACAATAGGGGATGCGGAGATTTTTCAGACATTATTAGGTTGCCCTTAGCCCGCATGTACATCACAAATAATTTTTCCACACCATCTAGCCAACGAAATTCATATGCCTCCCTATGGTTCGTCGGCTTCCTTCTTGTGAAGTGTATTCCAGTTATGGAAGAAATCCCCGTGATGTGTATATCTAATTTATTTTCTTCACAGATCCCTGCGAGTTTCCGCCTGAGGAACTCGCCCCGCTCATTTACTTCGTCATAGAGAGATTTATGCTCCATTAGAAACCTCACGGTCGCCATGCCAGCGGCCAGGCTTAGCGGATTAGCTGAAAAAGTCCCGCCGTGATAGGCGCGCTCATTTCTTGGGAGCCGCACATCGATGAGCTTCATTATATCGCTTGGTCCTCCAAATGCGCCTATGGGTAATCCGCCGCCGAGGATTTTTCCGTAGACCGCTATGTCGGCATTTACACCGAAAGCCTCCTGTCCACCCCCTAAAGCCAATCTGAAACCTGTTATAACCTCATCGAATATTAGAAGTGCGCCGTATCTTTCCGCGAGTTCCCTAACCGCCTTGAGGTATCCTTGGTTCGGAGGTATCGCCGTCCCGCCGAGGACAGGTTCCATTATTATTGCGGCTACGTCACCTTTCTTTAGCGCCTGCTCCATGGCATCTAAGTCATTAAATGGCACGGTTCGGATGTATCTCTCAAGGTCGGGTGGTATGCCCGCTGACTCGAATCCCCCATAAGGATAGGAGACATTGTAATGGAGTTGTTCAACCCCGCCATGCCATCCACCCTCAATCTTAATGATCACCTTCTTCCCGGTATATGCCCGTGCGAGCCTTATCGCGTAATGATTTGCCTCCGTCCCACTATTGGTAAATCTCAGCATCTCTACACTCGGTAACACCTTGGTTAGTAGCTCCGCGAACTCCACAGCAAGTTCGTGCTCAAATCCGAAATGCGTCCCATAGTCTAATTGCTCCTGTATCGCCCGCATGATCTCCGGGTGACGATGCCCTAGGAAGAGGGCTCCATGGCCTATCCAGTAATCTACATACGAATTTCCATCAACATCCCAAACCCTTGCCCCGGAGCCCCGGTTAATGTATACGGGATAGGGGTCCACATGCCTAAGCGCATAAGTTACCCCCTGCGGGTAAACCCTCAGCGCTCGCTCGTGAAGCTCGCGGGAACGCGGCGTCTTCCGCCCGATTTCCTCCGCTACCTTTGAAAACTTCTCCTCCAGGTTTACCTTAGAGGGTAGGGCTCTCACGCAAAGAGAGTTCCGCAATCTATAATATGAGGTTTACGTAGACATGTACGTAATCTATATAATCACCTGGGGGCTCTAATCGTTTAGCGTTGCGGAGATTAAGGAGGGATATTTCTCGGAGGTCCCTAGAAAAGATTTATTGGAAATATTTGGTCTGTCTCTTTAACATGAAGATCGTAACTAAGGATAAGGGGATATACTCCTTCAGCGCGTCCCATAAGCCTGTCGAGCGGGTAGAGCCCGGAGAGCTGATAATCCTCGAGACTGAGGACGCCGTGGGTGGGCAGATAAGGAGCGAGGACACCCCGATCGAGTCCCTAGACTGGTCCCGAGTTAACAAGGCCACGGGCCCCGTTTACATCGAAGGAGCCGAAAGAGGAGATACGTTAATCGTCGATATCCTAGATATACAGCTCGCAAACCAGGGAGTGATTCTGGTAGTCCCCGGGGCGGGCATCTTAGGCGACTCCGAATTCAAGCCCAAAGCGAAGATCGTGAAGATCGAGAACGGCTTAGCGGTATTTGAAGACGTGAAGCTTCTAGTTAAACCAATGATCGGGACGATAGGCGTCGCGCCCGATGGAGAGGAAATCCCGACGGCAACCCCCTATAAACACGGGGGGAATATGGATTGCACCGAGGTCACTAGAGGCGCTAGACTTTACCTGCCAGTTGCCGTTGAAGGGGCACTTTTTGCCGCTGGAGACCTCCATGCCGTACAGGAGGACGGCGAACTCTGTGTGGCCTCAGTTGAGGTAGAGGGTAAAATTCTGCTGAGATTTGGGCTCATCAAAAATAGGGCCCCGGAATGGCCTATAGTTGAAGCCGAAGATCATTTCTCTATATTGACTGCCGATGAAGACTTGGACAAAGCCGTTAAGATCGCTGCTGAGCAAGCCGTCAACGCCTTGATTAGGGCGAGGGGATGGTCATTTGAGGAAGCATATATGTTTAGTAGCCTTGGGGTTAAAATTGCAATAAATCAGGTAGTTGATCCGAAAAAGGGCGTGAGGGCGATCATACCAAAGCAACTCGTGACGATCAACGACCTCTTAATCGAAAAATAGGGGGCGTGAGCCGATGGTCGCAAGATTAAGTGATAAAGAAATAATCGAGGAGGCCACCAAAATCGTTGAAACAGCTCAATCTAAGGGGGTCATATTGAGGATACTCGGAGCGATAGCGATACGCATACATAGTAAGGGGGTTGAAGATCTGCATAAAAAATTAAACAGATTAGGCGATGAAGGAAAATCCTTCACAGACATCGATTTGATAGGATATTCGTCGCAATGGGGGGATATAAGGAAGCTTATGGAGAGAGACCTGGCGTTCAAGATATCGAGACAGTTCCTATTACTTCACGGAAAAGACCGGCTGATATACTATCATCCAGAGGATCTATATCATGTCGATATATTCTTTGATAAACTCGCTTTTAGCCACGACATAGACTTTGGAAAACGCGGTAAAGGTCGACTAGAATTAGATTATCCCACGATAACCGTCACCGACCTGCTTTTAGAAAAACTTCAGATACATGACATTAACGAGAAAGACATTAAAGACGTTATCGTCCTTCTTAAGGCGCACAACCTCGGAAATAGTGACGTAGACTCGGTGAATATCGATTACTTATCTAAAATATTAGGAGATGATTGGGGATTCTGGATGGATGTGAGAGAAAATCTCATGAAAACTCTCAGATTTGCTCAAAAATACCGTGACGCGGCGATTCTCTCAGCTGGAGACTATGAAGAAATTGCTAATAAGATCAATAGCCTCTTGGAGATCCTAGATACTTGTCCAAAGACGAAGAAATGGCAGAAGAGAGCTAAACAAGGCGTGAAGAAAAAATATTGGAGAGACGTCGAGGAACTCTACCGCTGAATTAGGTCATCCAGACGTAAAAATGAAGTCCCTGACCTTTCCTTTATCTATCTGAATCAGGACGCCCCGCAGTATCCCTTCCTGATACTCGCTCCCAGGATTGAAGCAGAGAGTCCTACCGATCTTCGCGAAACCTTTCGCCTCATGTATGTGACCGTGGAGACCGATCAGCGGCTGATATTTCTCGATGGCTTTACGGACCGCTATACTTCCAGCCGGAGTCATCATAATCTGTCCTCCAGGGCCGAGTTTAGGCCGCATATTCTCATCCAATTCTGGGGCAGAATCTATTCCCGAACCATACGGCGGCACGTGTATGTTGAAAATCAACTCATCTACATCACCAATCCTCCTCATGAGCCCTTCAATTTTTTGTTCCAACTCCTCTTCGGTTATATCGCGTGGACACCTCCAAGGGGTTAGATTTGAATATCCTAAGCTAATCATCTTCAGATTATCAGTTATGTTAACAACCTTTTCGTGTGGATTTTTGATTATCTCAGATGCGTTAAGGATCTCATCTATGGCATAGTGGTCATCGTTTCCGGGCATTATATAACACTGTATTTCTTTCCCGCGAAGCTTTGTTTCGGCGTATTCAACCCATCTCTTAATGGAGTCTTTCATGAGATCGATGAAGAGGGAATTCATTTTCGACTCTTCGCTCACGAGGTCTTCCCATTCTTCTTTCGTGGTCAGATAGGGATAACACCCGGAGTCCCTCACTTTTTGCATGAATTTTTCTAATGTAGCATTGGTTAGTGAGTAGTCCTCGTTTGCGAATTTCGCTCTATACCGTCCTCCCTCGACCTCGAAGATAGGTACTATAAACTTCCCCGTCAGATCCCCGCCTAGAATTATTACATTTGCCTTGTAGAATTCGGCGGCGTTGATGAATTTCTTAAAACAGACCTCACTGCCGTGGAGATCTGATGCAAAAAATATTCGGAGTTTGGAGGCCCGCATGGCTCGTTTACTCCGGTGGAAGCTCCTTGAAGGATAGTTCTAGCGGTATCCCAACTTTTCGATGATATAGCGATGAGATGAAGTAGATCGCGAAGCCTATCAAGAAGAGGCCTATCGTAAAGGCCATTATCGCCGGATCCAGCTCACCGACAAATGCTGGCGAGATACTCGCATATCCGAGATACGCGGCTAATATCATCGAAATCACGGCGAGAATGCTGAGGACGGGTATTGGGCCTATCTTTGCCTTAACAATCGCAGGGGATCGCTCCCAGATGTCCGGCCTCTTCTTCGGGAAGACTAATGCCGCTATCGACGTAATTATCTGCATTATCATCCAACCAAATACTATATAGGAGAAGTATTGGAGAAGCGGCGTCCAAAGCCATAGTGCCTGGAAGATTATCGCAACTATTGTTACAAAGATTAGGGCCGCATAGGGTGAATGATAGCGCATATCAACGTTTGAAAGGAATGTCGGAACAACCCTATCAAATGACCAGGCGAAGACGAACCTCACAGCCGTCGCAACATAAGTCAGAATAGCCGCCAAAACCATCGCACCCCATCCAACCATGAATGCTGTGAAGATCTTTGGGTCAACAGCGTATCTGAAAAGCCACATGAAGTATGGCTCCCTCGATCCAAGGGGATAAACGTCGCTTCCAATAGCATAGAGATAAGATAATGCGCCTAGGAATTCTCCACCCATGCCGACGTAAGCGACCTCATACGCGAGCCAATCGATGAATCCGAAGAGTAGGACTGCTCCGGCGATCGCGATTATCTGGGACTTCTGCACTTCTTTAATCTCTCCGGCGAGATAGATGGAGAAGTTGAATCCTAGGAAGTTTATGTAGGTGTAGGTCAGCCCTAAGAGAGTGGCGGTCAGCGAGAACGTCGTCGGATAACCCGCCTCAGCCGCCTTCTCGATAATGGTTTCATAGCTCACACCTGTGGCAGCGGAGAAATTAGCCGCGAAGGTGTCTCTCCCGATGAGGAGTAGGGACCCAGCATAGATTGCCAGCCCTATCAACACCAAGATGAAGAACACCCATAGAACCCTAGAAGTGGCCTTGGCTCCCCTCGAAATAATCATGGCGCATATGATATAGTAGATGACGGCGAATGCAAAGGCGAATTCATTAGAAGATACCGCGGCGGCTAGATCTACTAAACCATTTGCTTCAAGAACTGGAGCCAATGTATACTGGGTGAACCATGGAATATATGCTCCGGCGACGCTTAGGATCACCATGAAGAGGAAGAAGTTTATCGCGTAGCCGACTGATGGATGAAGAATCCTGCTGACCCAGATATAATCGCCTCCCGCCCTCGGCATGGCTATTGAGAATAACGCATAGAATAATCCTATCACGATGCTTATCGGTATCGCGAGCAAAGCAGTTGTAGGCAGGTGTGCACCTGGATAAATTATCGAGGCCCAGACGCCGTAGACTAGAACCGCCATGGGCGCCATCACCATAATATTAAAGATCATCGCATCCCACGCCGAGATATTGCGAACCAGCCCAGACGCCCTTCTTACATATATATCTCCGCCCATTTTTCCACCTCGACAATTATTGCTAAAGAATTTTCGTATGATATATAATATTTTTTATGGAACTCTGCGAAAAGCGGGATTGCATAAAAATAATGGTTGGGAATTTGAAAGGACTAGGAATATCTTTTGACGACGAAGTAGCAGAAGCCGTAAAGCGTGTTAGGATCGAGAGTCCACGAGCCGACGCAGGGAAGGATTCCACTGGGCTCCGCCGTAGAGACTAAGACATCATATGTCCCGGGCTCGAGGAGGATCTCGGCCTTCGGTCGAGAGGAGGTGGGGCAGACTAGGGGGCCCACGAAGAGATATTCTGTACAGATCTCACATTTATCGATGAATATTTCCCTTGATTCAGGGCCCTTGAGTAGTATTCTGAGCCTATAAGGTGAATCGTTGATTATCGTAACCTTCGCCTTCCCTCCCAAGTTCTCATACCCAAGCTTACCAGGAGGCGGGAGAGTTCCCATAGAGCTTTCTGTGGCCCTGAAGGTGCTCGCGGTTTCTCCGGCAACTGTGATTGTCGTCTCAGTGGTGACCATCTTCGTAGCCGTTAGATAGAGAGTGTGCTCTACCGTTGTCGTGAGACTATGCGTCACAGTTTTCCACGCGGTCTCCGTAACAGTCATTAAAACAGGCTCTCTAACGGTTTCGGTCAACACCTTAAAAGGGCTCAAAGAAAAACCTATGCCAACCCCAATGAGCAATATTATTAGAATCAAAATTGCCGGGACGGTTTTTCCGAAGAGCTCCATAAAATGGGACTCCTCGCATAATCATGAAGACTAGCATTAATAAGGTTTACCTTTTTAGAAGAGAGCCGTGGTAATTCATATTTTCCTCAAATGGGAAGCCATCAGGATGAGACCCAGCAACATGAGTAAGGCCGCTACCACGGAACTCAGAATTAGAGTGGGTTGGAAGAACCAGAACGCGGGGACGATGTAGGGTCCGGGCAGGACCGCCCCTACTATGAACAAAATGAAGCCCAATATGAGGGGGCTGTGTTCTGAGATCTTAAAGGAGGAGATGAGCGGCTTACTTTCACCCGACCTCGGCAGCAGGAATACTGCGGCGAGATATAGAACCACCATGGCTACCGGAGATAGTATGAAGAGGATTACGGCGATTATCCGGAGAATATTTGGATCAATGTTTAGATATTCACCAAGTCCTCCAAGCACGCCTGCTAACACCTTATTCTTGGCCGATCTCTCAAGCCTTTTAGAAGACATCACTCTTCACATCCAAGAACCAGCTTATAGATCCGCGGGTCAGATTTAAGCATCATGCCGATTTTTTGCTAAAATTCCAACGATGGGTAAAGGTGATGAAAGTTACTGGCGTAAATGACTAGGTTAATATTTCGATTCGTGGGATATATTTCTGACGCGTGTTTACCGAGGACGTAATCCAAGGGGTTCAGAGGGCCTTCGAGAAGGCGCAAGAATTCAACTACAGATTATTGATCTATTTAACTACATCAAGTCTCGGATCTGGCATCCTAACTCAGATTCTGAGACTACTCTTAGATCGAAGACGAGACGCGTCTATTCTGTTCGCGTATAGGGAACGGGAGGATGAAACTGCGGAACAAATTCTTAAAGAGATCGCAGAGACTTCCGCAAACATTAACGAACTTAGATACGATGACGCCGAAAAAGTTCTAGGGACTACGTGGGATGCCGTTATCATGGACGCTAACACCCAATTAAGGCCTAACGATCTAGGATTACTCGTCGAGCTCGTGAGGGGCGGCGGGTTCACCATATTAATCGGCCCGTCAGTAAACGAATTAGATCAATGGCTCACGGAATTCCATAAGAAATCCGTCACACCACCTTTTGAACTAGACAAATTAGTCAAGAGGTTTGAACGGAGAATGTTCTCCAAAACGCTGGGAAGGACAGGGACAATTTACATAGATCAAAGTAATGGAGATGTGATTTTCGGAGGGGATCCACCTCCACCTCCTAAAAGGGATCTACAAGAACCTCCAGGAGAGCTCTTTCCTAAAGAAATTTATGATCTCTGTTTAACGAATGAGCAAATCTTGGTACTCAAGACGCTTGAAGAGATGTTAAAGAAAAGGAAGTGGTCGATGGTGCTCAGGGCGAATAGAGGGAGAGGAAAATCCGCAGCACTCGGCCTAGCTACCGCGTCTCTCATAGCTTCAAAGAAAGCTAGAAGGAAAATAAAAGACATCCTCGTCACGGCGCCTGAACCCGAAAATGTCCAGACACTCTTTGAATTCGCTATGAGGGGGCTTGAGGCCGTTGGAATCGAAGGAGAACTCATTGAGAGAAACGGCGCTCCAGTAGAACTCAAAACGCGATTTGTCAAGGTGTTCTATCGAAAACCGCTTCCATCCATAAACGCTAAAGCCGACATAATATTGGTCGATGAAGCAGCTGGAATCCCCGTTCCAATTTTGATAGGGTTGAAGAAACGATTTTGGAGGGCGATTTACTCCTCGACGATTCACGGATATGAGGGCGCTGGAAGGGGATTCCTAGTTAGATTCTTGGGGAGATTAAGAAGGGAATTAAGGCAAGATTTAGTGGAATTGGAGATGAAGGAGCCTATTCGCTATGCCATCGGCGACCCAGTTGAATCATGGCTTTACGATGTCCTTCTACTCGATTCAGAGCCGGCGCAACTCGACGGACAAAGCCTCGATCTGAGTCCAGGGGACTGTAGATATGTTGAACTTGATCGCGACTTCCTCTTTACAGAGGGCGAAGAACTTCTTAGACAGCTGGTCGGCCTTTACGTTCTTACCCATTATCGTAATAGACCGAATGACATAGCGCTTCTCGCCAATGCCCCACATCACTCCGTTAGAGCCTTATTGGATCCAGAGGATAGGGTTATCGCGGCATTGCATCTTTGCCTAGAGGGGGGTTTATCCGATGACCTGCTGAAGGAGATCGAGACTCTGCCTAAAGGCCATATGATCCCAGCTGTCATCAGCAGATATTATCCGCATCTAAAGGGGTTTGGAAGGCTTAAAGGATTAAGGATAGTTAGGATAGCGGTTCACCCGGATCTCTGGAGGCGGGGATTTGGATCTTATGCGCTGAAAAAGTTATGTGAGGAGGCCGCCGAGAAGAAATTCGATTGGGTTGGATCGGGATTTGGGGCAAGTCCGGAATTACTTAGATTTTGGCTGAAAAATGGTTTCTATCCTTTGGCTGTCGGCCCCATGAGGAATAAGATTTCCGGAGAATTCAGCGTAATCGTCGTTAAACCCCTTAGTGATAAAGCTGCAGAATTCGTTCGAGAAATAGGGAGAGAATTCAGGCTCAGATTCATCAATGCTCTGGCAGATCCCTACTTTAATATGGACATGGAAACCGCGTGGACCCTCCTATCCAAAGCGCCTGGGAAGCATAAGGCGAAACCCAATTTCAGAGGCTCACAGAGAATGAGGCTCGAATCCTACCTAAATCAATACGTAACTTATGAAGGCGCATCCGACTCCATCAAATGCTTAGTAGAGGCCCATTTCCTCACAAGTAGCGAGAAGAGGTTGATTCTCGACGAAAAGGTAGAGAAACTCCTGATAACTAAAGTATTGCAAGGAAGACAATGGCCACAGATAGCCAGGCTGCTCAAAGACAAGCCCGAGAACCTAGTTAGCATTATGAGAGAAACCGTGGAGAAAATGGCCGACTACTATCTTTAGTAGTTCTGAAGACGCCCCCTATGGCGAAAAAACGGGCAAACATGGCAGCGATCCAACCCTGTAGATTATTTTCAGATTCATAGATTATTACGGCACTCATAGACTATATAGTGATGATATTTATCAAGGTCATTTCAACCTTCAACCGAGCTTGGCCTTACCCGAAATGGCTATCGGCATAGGGTTCATCTTAACATTCCTCATGGCGGTAGCGCTCGGTGGAAACGATGCCGCCACGCCTTGTGATACCACGGTTGGTGCAAGAGTCCTAACCGTCAGAAAGGCGGTGATATTATTCGCGATATTTGCGAGCTTCGGCGCCTTAACTCAGGGATACATGGTGATGAAGACCATTGGGAGGGGGATAGTTCCCGCGATAGACTTGCTCGGAGTCTTAGTTGTAATCACGTCGGCCTTCATCTGGATAATGTTCTGCAATTACTTTGGACTCGAGATCTCGGTAACCCATTCAGTAATCGGAGCGGTGCTGGGATACGGACTAGCGGCCTACGGCGCGGGAGGAATTAACTGGGACCTAGTCCAGAAGGTAATTATTAGCTGGTTCACCTCCCCCATCCTCTCCATAGCGCTTGCATTCGCCACCTACAAGATAATCGCACGCATAATCAATAACAGGAATTCGTTTGCGATGAAGATCATGCCCGCCCTGTTGGTCTTCTCCCTATGCTACTCTGCATTCGCGTTCGGAACGAATGACATAGCGAATGCTACGGGAGTGTATGTGACCGTTAGCGAGATAGTCTTCGGGGGGATTCCAGAGCAGAATGTGATGTTCTTATTGGCGGTCTTCGGGAGCATTGGAATAGCTGTTGGAGGACTACTCTTGGGAACGAGGGTCATCGGGACTGTAGCCTTCAAGATCACCAAACTGGATCCAGTCTCAGGATTCGCCGCAGAGCTCTCAAATGCATTCGTCGTTCACATGTTCACCACCATACCCTACCTCCTCTTTGGTTACGGAATCCCCATATCAACCTCTTTAGCCAGCGTGGGAGCCGTGATCGGAGTCGGCTTGGCGATGTATAGATCCGCCGGGATAAATAAGAGGACCGTCACGATCTTGATGAGCGCGTGGATTGCCTCTGTGGCGCTTACAGCCGTACTGAGCTATACTTTATACAGCCTACTACTTCCAATAACTGGGCCAATACTCAAACCAAATCTTTAATATCCATAACTTGAGGAAAATATTTCAGAGTGGGGTGTGTTTTAACTGTTCAGGGGAAATCCCACAATTTGGATAGGAAGGAGGAGACAAAGGGAAGTATTGAAGCTTTCCCAACGCCACCTTAGCAAGATAAATGATCTGACTAAAACCTTCCGGAAATTCGTCGAAGCATTTGTGAGAGGTAATTTAGATGACATGAGAAAGCTCTAT
>QMUP01000004.1 GCA_003660635.1 Candidatus Wolframiiraptor sp. | reverse complement strand
GATCCCACAGACTTTCAACAATTATTTTTGACATATGTCGGCTCTTAAGCATTAAACCGTGAAGATCATCGTTAGCGATTTCTGAGGAAAAAGTAAGCTATATAGACTAAGAGGGTCCTGGGAGGTCCGGAAACCCTCAGGCTTAAATAAAATTCTCTACGGAAAATGTGTGAAACATGGCGGATGCTCGGGCGGATAGGTTTAAGAGATTATTGGACCTGATGCGGGAGAACGAGTTAACTGGAATTCTCCTGAAATCACCTGCGAATCTTTTCTATTTCACGGGATATCTGGGGCCGGGAATACTCATAGTTCCACTCGATGGTGTTCCCTTCCTCTTCGTCCATCCCATGAATTACGAACTCGCGGAACAATCGGTTTCCAATAGGGTTGAGTTGAGTAAACTTAGGAGTACTTCAACTATCAAAGATGTAATCGACGAACTTCCAGAATCTGTGAAGGTGAAGATAGGGTTTGATGATTTGAGTGCCGAAGAATACTTGAAGATCAAGGATCTGATCGGTGGTTCAATTCTTCCAGCATCGGAATACGTGTGGAAATTAAGGATGATAAAGGATGCGGAGGAAATAGAGAGGATAAAGAAATCATGTGAAATTACGTCTAAATGTATGGAGCTCGCAGCCGAGTTACTCGAGGAAGGGGTCTTGGAATCTGAGGTGAAAGCCGAGGTAATGGAGGAGATGTTCAAACTTGGTGCTGAGCGCGCCGCCTTTGAAATCATAATAGCATCAGGTCCAAAGTCCTCTCTTCCACACGGAGGGCCGGGTGATCGATCCATGAAGAAAGGTGATGTGGTTTTAGTCGACTTAGGGGTTGTTTATGAGGGATATTGCTCGGATATGACTCGCACGTTTTATATAGGGTCTCAGCCGGAAGAGGAGGTCTCGCGGATTTACGAGGTGGTGATGGACGCTAAGTCCCTGGTCCAAGAGGAATTAACGATAGGGCTTACCGCGGCATCTCTCCATGAGAAGGCCTACAAGGAGATAAGTTCAAAGGGCTATGGGGACTACTTCATCCACGGGTTAGGTCATGGCCTCGGAATAGAGATTCATGAACCTCCGCGTCTATCTCCGTTAGGAAAGGAGGTTATAATGGAGGGAATGGTATTCACGATCGAGCCGGGAATATACTTACCTCGTAAATTTGGTATCAGAATAGAAGATACCGTGTTGGTGAAAAGGGATGGTATCGAGGTTTTGACGTCGGCTCCTTACGAGCTAACGCTTCCTTAAGCCCCAAATCTCCTGACTCTCGTCTGATAGGTCCTGACAGCTCTCATGAAATCTATTTTCCTAAACTCAGGCCAATAAACATCGAGGAAAACGAGCTCACTATATGCCGACTGCCACAAGAGGAAATTGCTTATCCTCTCTTCTCCTGACGTCCTAATTATCATGTCGGGGTCTTGAGCTGGAAGATCAGCCGTGTAAAGATATCTGCCTATGACTTCTTCGGTTATCTCCTCTATCCTCACCTTTCCGGAGATCACATCTTGGGCAAGCTTTTTCGCCGCATCCGTAAGCTCAGCTCTGCCGCCATAGGCTATTGCAAGATTTACAAATAGTCCATCATATTTTTTAGTCTCTTCCTCTAATCTCTCAAGCACGGCCCTTACGTCAGGGGGTAGTAACTCTTTCCTTCCGATCACCTTTACCCTTATCTTATGTTTATGGAGCATGTCACCCTCAAGGTACTTTGTAGCTCTTTCTTTTAAGAGGTTGAACAGCTCCGCGAGTTCCTCGGCTGATCTCTTAAAGTTCTCCGTCGAGAGGACGAAGAAGGTCACTATCTTTATTCCAAATTTTAAGCACCAATCGATTACCTCTTCAACCTTATCGGCGCCAGCTCTGTGACCAAGCCAGGGTTCAAGCCCTTTCCTAATGGCCCAGCGTCTATTCCCATCCATTATTATGGCTATATGAGCTGGCATCTCGCCCTTGATGATGGCGCGTTCAAGCCACTTCTCGTAGATTTTATAGACGCCGATGACCCTTAGTAGCGTTTTTATCATTTTCCGCTGTAATATTGGCGTTAAGCTAGCTCATAATCTTAACGTCCAGGCTTTTTTCTGAAATACTTAGAATAGGTTCTCCTGAGGATTCTAGTGATTAGAATTGTGACGCTCATGGTCACCATCCCGAGTAATGCCGTTAAGATTAGGAGGAATACTTGGGGATCTTCAAGTCCTCCCGCACCCCCCATGGTCAGGATTATCCCCGTTCTCTTTAGTAACGCCCAGAGCCAGAGAAGTAGGACGGCGCCTCTAATCATTATCCAGAGATTCGGGTTTCTCGTAAAGAGGTAGTAAATTATGTTGGCGAAGATGGTGACAAATATCGCGACGTAGGCCAAGTCTATGCAGCCGGAGATATATGATCCTATTATGAACGGCGCTTTATCGAGCCACCACCAAGTATGCGTGGAGAAATCCGGTGCATCCGGATACCTCGCCTGAATTGCGTTAAGCATGGTCACATATCCTATGTAGAATCCCATTAAGAGGAGTATCAGCGTCGTAAACGCGGCATATGCCCTGAACTGCGCATAAGCTGGCATCCTGAAGATTTGAACGAAGTTTCTGAGCGCGTTGGCTAGCTTCTGATCCACTCCAAATCCCCTTAAGATGAAGTATATCCCTATAGCGGACAGGACTATAGGTATTGAGGTGACGTTAATCACGTAAAGTATTCCTATTATCGCCATTAAAAGCCCGGGGATTCCTAAGAATATTTTAGAATACCTAGGCTCCGTGAATATGAGCTTGAGGTATCTCCCGAGGACAAGCCAAGTCTGCTCAACGGATTCGCTGTGCCTCACAACGAATCTCCTTACAGAGATTATCGGGATCTTCGAGGAGAGTATGGGCGTTATGAACTGATCCGTGACACCGTCGCTGACCAAGATGCATCCATCGGCCTTAAATTTCTCCAAGACCTTATCGAGCTCTTTCATTATCTTCATATCGGCTTCAAGGCCCTCCCCCTCCTCCCCCGCTAGGGTTGCGACCTCCACGTTATCCCCAAGTTTCTCCGAAAGTTCCCGATACAGCTTTAAGGCTCCGAAAATGGCGTTGGCGTCGGCTTCTTCGGGATCGGAGAGGAGGAGGGCTTGGGCGGCCTTAAGGTTTTCTTCAAAGCCCAAAATAGGAGTTTCGATCCCCGTCTTCCTGCCGATGTCATTATCCCTATCAACCACGATTACAAGGAGCTTCTTCGGCAGCTTCGCCATCGATTACTACACAATAAAATTTAGGAAGTAGGACGAAATAAGGTTTATTTTATCTATTTTTTTCTGACGAGGTTTTCTAGAATTTCTTCGTCCTCTAGAAGGGCTTTAAACTCCTCAAAGGTGAGCTTCTTCCCGGAACTGAGCTTCGAGGCGGCCTCCGCCTTAAGCCTTTCCTTGGCCTCCCTCAGCCTTCTCTCCTCCTCGTCTTTCTTATATCTGTTTAACCTCTCCTGAAGCTCTATAACCCTAGAGGAGATCAGTATCTTTTCCGCTTCAAGCTTCATTAACCTCTCCTTCGCTTCCACGTACTTGGCGTGCCATTCATCGCTTTTCTGCTTTAATTCTTGTACATTTTCTCTCAACGCCTTCCTCTGTTCGAAGTTCTGATTAAGTTCCTCCTTAGTTTTACCTATTTCTTCCCTTATTTTCTCCACTTCTTCTTGGAGACCGCTGATTTCCTCCTCTAATTTTTGTAACCTTTTCTGGAGTTCTATTTTCTGTTTTGCTTGGGCGAGTCTTAGATTAAGTTCTTCGAGTAAGTTGCTAAGCCGGCGTTCCTCCTCCCTAGGAAGGGGCTGGGTTTGAATCTTCCAATCTATTTCCTCCATCTTTTTTTGAATCTCTTCCGCGGTCTCCTTTATGCCTCGGAGTTTCTTCAGTTGTTTTCGTAGTTCCCTGAGTTCTCCGCGTTTTGACTTTAATTCTTCTTTCCTAGATGCTAAAACTTCTCGAAGCTCATCTAATTTACGACGTTTTTCTTCGGTTGCTGTTCTCATTTCTCTGAGTTGTTCTAGATATGGTTTCATTTCTTCGTGTATTCTATCCCTTTTATCGGCGTATTTTCTAACCTCTTCCTCGACGTCCCTTATCCTGAAATTAACTTGCCGTAGTTTTTCTCTAAGTTCGTAGAGTTCTTTTTCCAGCTTTTCGTAGTTTTGAGCGCTCATGTTTTCACCTCAATTCTATCTCTCCCTCGCTGAGGAACCTCGTTATAGCCGCGTGGAGTTCTGAGAAGCCATCCATGGTGACGGATGATACGGATATGACGGGCATGCTCAGGATTATGTCGTGGACTGCGTGGGCGACCTCCCTAGACAAAGCCATTAAACCCCCCTTCATCGTGTTTTCCAGATCAAGTAAGAGGGCGTCAAAGGAATCAACCCATCCTTCTATCTTGGCGAGTTGTTCGTTAGATATCGCATCGATCTTATTGAGAGCGTGGATCATCGGAATTCCAAATGTGAAATATATTGACGCTGAGAGGAACATGCTTGAAATGAAGTTCCTTACAGAAGTACAGAAAATAGAGTCCAAAACGAAGATCATAGCCTTCCTTCCCTTTTCCCCGATGTTTTCCGCGAGGATTAATCCCTCTTGCCTGAATGCGAAGAGTTCTAGTTGCCCAGGGGTATCCACTAAAACTAGGTCGGGATTAAATGCCCCTATCTCTTCCGCGAGTTCTTCCACATATCTAGCGGCCTCTCGAACAGATGCTATTAGGGCGGCATTTGGACCCAGCTTCCTCGTCGCCATAATCTTTTCATAATCAACATAGTCCCTGATGTCGACATCTGGCTCATAGGGGAGTATTTGTGCGGCTGGATCTAGATTAACCAGTAAAGTTGATTGCTCCTGAGCTTTAAGCCAATCGCTGAATGCCGATGTGAGCGTCGATTTACCCGACCCAGCGGTCCCAACGATGAACAGCGTGTACACGGCCATCACCTTTAACTATCCGAACTACGTATGGATGTGTTAGCGGAAAACTCCGGAGAAACCTGAAAGCATTTCTTCATCTTCCTTTCTCATTATCTCGAGTATTTTCTCCCTTTCTTCTCCCGTAACCTCTTCTGCGAGGTCCTTTGATAACTCAATCGCTTTTTTGCATTGCTCTTCATCCCCCATAACTCTTATGTAAAAACCTTCTTTATCCATCGTCTCCGCGTCCTTAAAGATCACATTGGCCTTAGATACCACTTCATCTTTGAGTAAGATATTTCTAAGCTTTTCGGCATTTTCTCGCTTTACGTAGAGAATCACTTCCACTTCTCCATCACCTCACTTTTTCGAGGTCCACCACTCCAAGTATTCCTCATACTTTCTCTTTTTCTTCTCTTCTTGGAGTCTCTCTTCGAATTGTTTATGTGCTTCGACAAGCAGATCTTGCGTTGTATAAGTTAGTCCACAAGATAGGCAGACGTAGGCCCTAATGCTTCGATCATATATCAACTTCGAACCGCACTCACGGCAATACGGCAACTCCGGATCGGCTATGGCTCGGTTGAGCGGCTATTAAAGGTTTGCGTTAACAACCTTTGATTGATCATTTTTCCTCATCCTCTACTCTGCTTTCTGCAAATTTTCGCATAAACCAAAGCACCGCCATCATAAACAACAATATTGGAAGAAATGTTATCGCTAAGAGTATTAGGGGGTTGACCTCTCCTTGGAGGATTATCGGAAACGGCCCTATGATTATTACCCCCGCGCCCTCTACGCGATTTGCGGGGAGGAGCCCGAAAATGATCGCGAAGACTCCTAGAAATAGGAGAATTATGCCCAAGAAAAAGAGAAATGTGGCGTTTTCGGCGGAGAGCCTCCCCTCTCTCATATCCAGCCCCCACCCATGCTCCCCAGCCAGCAGAATATCAGGAAGGCTATCAGGAGAGCTGTCGCCAGCAAGATGGCCATTAGAGCCGAAGTTTTCTCACCGAATATTATGGGGAATGGCCCTATCAGTATCACGCCTCCGCCCTTGATCTTCCCCATTCGGGAAAATGAGATCAAGATGAACACGATCCCTAGAAGAATCAAGAACGCTCCAAGAGCTATTATGACAACGTTTGCCATCCGGTAAATTATAGAATTTGAGCCCTCATATTTAGCCTTAGTCTCCCCGCCCCCCTCGAGGGAGGGGCTTATTTAGGAGTTTATAAATACCGACTGATGAGAGGGAATTCTTAATTAAGTTCAATAAGGAATTCTTTATCCTTGGAGGCGAAGGTATGGCTCTTGGTATCGCTGGAGCATATGACCGCGCGATCACGGTCTTTTCCCCACAGGGCAGGCTATATCAAGTTGAATACGCGTTAGAGACCGTTAGGTCTGGTTCCACGGCTATGGCCATAGCGTCGAACGAGGGCTGTGTTCTCGCAGTAGAAGAGCGATTACACACCAAGCTACAGAACATGGAATATTCTTGGAAGCTATTCCAGGTGGATGAACACATCGGCGCGGTAGCAGCTGGACTGAATTCAGACGCCCGAGTACTCGTGGATAATGCTAGAATCCGCGCCCAGGTACTGCGGTTAACCTATGATGAGCGGCCAACGATCGAAGCCGTCACGAAATATGTTGGCGATCTAATGCAGATGTATACTCAGCATGCTGGCGTCAGGCCCTTCGGCGTCGCAATTCTCTTCGGCGGAGTGGACGACACCGGTGTCAGGGTCTTCTATACAGAGCCCAGCGGCATGGTCCTCGAATATGATGCGTGGGCGATCGGCAGAGGCGCCGAGAAGGTGAAGGAGCTGCTGGAAGCGGAATATAAGCGGGAGATGTCGCTGGAGGACGCGGTCAATCTCGCCCTGAAGGCGCTCGTCGAATCGACTGATAAAATCGACGAAAACTGGACGGTGAGGCTCGCGACGGTCCCGGTCTCCACGCAAAAGTTCCAGACCATGAGCCCGGAGGAATTGAAAAAGAGACTTGAACCGCTACTTAAAATGAGGAAGGGCGGCTCCTGAGAGGTATTTTAATACCTGCACGACATTCTCTTCTTTGAGGAGGCAGGGCTTGTCCAAGGGATATACCATTGCTAGGATAGAGCGCAGAGGCGAGACATATGAGATCCTCGTTGACCCAGATAAGGCCCTCAAGTACAGGCTAGGGGAAAAGCTGCCGATATCAAAGATAGTGGTCTATGAGGAGGTGTACAAGGATGCCAAGAAGGGAATCAGGGCTGGTGAGGACGCGTTAAAAAAGGCGTTTGGGACGACGGATTTCATGAAGATAGCCGAGATAATCCTCAGAGAAGGCATCGTTCAGGTAACGGCCGAGCAGAGGAGGCGGCTCATAGAGGAGAAGAAGAAGCAGATAATCGATTTCATCTCTAAGAACGCGATCGATCCCCGGACGAATCTACCACATCCACCTCAGAGAATAGAGCTGGCCATGGAAGAGGCCGGGGTTCAGGTAGACCCATTTAAGGATGCCAAGGAGCAAGCTCTAAAGATAATTGAAAAGCTTAGGACAATCCTGCCGCTCAAGACTGGGGTCTTAAAATTCAAAATAAGGCTACCCGCGGACATTGCCGTAAAAGCCTATGGCCTAGTTAAGAACATGGGGAAGATAGTTAATGAGCAATGGGGGAAGGATGGGAGCTGGACAAGCATAGTAGAGGTTCCGACAGGCCTCCATGTAGACTTAATAGAGAAGCTTAACAAAATATCTAGTGGAAGGGTTGAAGTGACTCAATTGGAGGGATGAGACCATGCCCATTTATTTCTCAGAACACGAAGTAGTGTTACCAGGTCAGCTCCTCTCCGATAACGGTAAGAGGAGCGGTGAAGGAACCTATAGTATAGGTGGAAAGGTCTATGCATCACGCGTGGGCTTCGCAACTGTCAAGGATAATAAGGTTCATGTAATATCATTTAAGGGAACGTACAAACCCATGCCCGGAGACAGGGTTATAGGAATAATTTCGGATGTCAAGCCCAATGGATTTGAGGTTAACCTAGGGAAACACTTGACGGGGATAATTAGAATTCCTGACAGAGAACAGGTCCAAAATATGAAACTTAAAGTCGGTGACGTGATCTATGTCAAAGTAAAGGCGAGCGGTTTGGGCGGGGTCTTACTCGAACGCAGTGAGCGGATAAAGAAATTTGAAAGCGGCCTTCTAATGCAGATTCATCCGACAAAGATACCCCGACTTATTGGAAAGCGGGGATCGATGATAATTATGGTGAAGAAGTTAACTGGATGTGATATTGTTGTCGGCAAGAACGGCCTCGTCGTCATAAATGGCCCCTCACCGAAAAACGAATTCGCGGCGATGAAGGCTATTCAGATGATTGAAGATGAGGCACATACGTCAGGCTTGACGGAACGTGTGGAAAAAATGATTAAAGAGATACTTTCACGTTAATATTCTCTCAAGCTTTTCATGCGTCTAAGTGATGTTTAATGCCTAAAACATTCTTGTTTATCAGAATCCGACCTAGTGATTTCTAAATTGGATGAGGAGTATTGAAGAACTATTTCTAGGATCTTAGGCTCTTGAAACCATAAGCTCCATACCGTATACGAAGCTAAATTAGCCGAGATTCCATCCATATTGAGGGCATTAACGGCTACGGCGGCAATCTATGCCATGGATCGTGATTTATAGGCCTATCTTAAGGAAACACGTGGAAAGCTAAAATTCTGGGAGAGAAGGTCTGAATACGAGGGGAGCCTATAAAAGGGGCCTATAATTACAATTAACCTAGTAGGAGGTTGTCGGTGGAGAGGAATAGGAAGTGATGGGTGATAGTAAACCTGAGAGATTGATAGATGAAAATGGGCGTAGAATTGACGGGAGGCGGCCTGACGAGCTCAGGCCCATTAAGATAGAGGTAGGGGTCCTTGACAAGAGCGATGGCTCTGCTTACGTGGAATTTGGGGGGACAAGGGTCTTCGCGGCGGTTTTTGGTCCTCGAGAAGCCCATCCCAAACACCTAGCGCTCCCAGATAGGGCGATCCTCAACTGCAGATATCACATGACGTCATTTAGCGTCGAGGAGAGGAAGCCGCTTGGGATGACGCGTAGAGAGGTAGAGCTCTCAAAGGTCATCAGAGAGGCCTTGGAGACCGTCACATTTCTCGAAGAGTTTCCAAGAGCCTCAATAGACGTATACATCGAGGTGATCCAAGCCGACGGTGGAACGCGGACCACGGGGCTTACCGCGGCATCTCTAGCCCTAGCTGACGCTGGCATACCGATGGCCGATTTAATAGCGGCCGTAGCCGTCGGCAAAGTTGATGGCCAACTTGTTTTAGACCTATGCGACGTAGAAGACAAATATGGAGAGGCCGATATGCCCGTGGCCATGGCCCCGAGATTCAATTCAATAGTCTTATTGCAGTTAAATGGCAGGCTTACCCCAAGTGAATTCAAGAAAGGTTTAGCTCTGGCCCAGAAGGGAATTTCCGAAATCTATAAGCTTCAACAAGAGGCCTTGAAAAAGCGTTTTAGCACTTCTAAACCATTGGAGGTGTAAAGACATGTTTCTCACTTCGAAAAAGGATTTAACCGCTAGGATAATGCGTGATAAGATTTACAATCTCCTCCTCCAAGATAAAAGAATAGATGGTAGACATCCAAAGAGTCTCAGATCAATAACCATCCAAACGGACTTGATAGCTAAGGCTGATGGATCCGCGCTCGTCACCATGGGTGGAACCAAGATCCTAACAGGTATCAAAGTGGAGGTTGGTTCACCATTCTCTGATCGACCTGATGAAGGGATCTTTACGGTGAACGCCGAACTCCTACCACTTGCTTCAACGAGCTTTGAACCAGGTCCACCGGATGAGAGGGGAGTCGAACTGGCAAGGGTCGTGGATAGGAGCCTAAGGGAGGGGAAGGCCTTAGACTTAAAGAAGCTATGCCTAGTTGAGGGAGAAAAAGTCTACGTCCTCTTCATAGACATCTATGTCTTAGATTACGATGGAAACTACTTTGACCCCGCCCTAATCTCCGCTCTCGCGGCGTTGGCGACGCTGAAGATACCGAAATACGAGGTGGTAAATGGCGAGGTTAAAAAAACCGGTGAAACCTTTAGGCTGGAGTTGACATCACTGCCATTTACGGTTATGATGGGAATTCTCGGAGAAAAATTCTTAGTGGATCCGCAGATTGAGGAAGAAAAAGTTCTAGATGTCTCGTTGATAATAGGAACCGATGAGAAGGGAAACATAGTCTCAATCCAGAAAAACACGTCAGGCCCGATTCCCGTAAACTTACTAGACACCATATTGGACACAGCCGTCGAGAAGACCGAGGAGATCAGGAAGAAGTTCCTCCAAGAAGTCCCGGTTAAGCTTGCCGCAGAAGGAGAGGCCGCCGAGAAATAGTAGAATTTAAATTGAGATTGGGAAACTCTGCTCCGATAATTGGGGGCGTGAAGGATGCAGGTTGGAAGAATTAAGGGAAACCCGGCTAAGAGGTTCATGGCTAGATATGGCTCTACTCTAAGGAAGAAAGTGGCCGAGATAGAGCGAGAGCAACGTGCCTGGCATATCTGCCCCAACTGCGCACAACCTAAGGTCAGGAGGGTTGCTATTGGCATCTGGAGATGTAGGAAATGCGGATACACGTTCGCGGGAGGCGCCTGGACACCGCATTCGAGGAAGTGAAAGCTCTCTGAAAATACTTTTCAAGCTGCCTAGATCAAAAGCAGAGATATTATACGCCGCAATAGCCCCCGAGGCAGCGGACATCCCTTCCCGCAGGGCCGCCGTAAACCTCAAGCTCGAAGACGAAGCCCTAATTTTGGAGATTAAGGCAAGAGATCTCGTCGCTCTTAGGGCGGCATTAAATTCCTTTCTCAGATTCATCGACGCCTCATTAAATGTGATAGACTTCGTATCCTCAGAGGCTCGTTAGAATTTCCCATGACTCGAATATGCGTGTTGGATAAGCTCCTCTTCCTCGGATATAGTATATATCAGCTAAGAAGCTGAGGAGAGTTTTTAAATTCCGCTCTGTCTAATGTTCTTGAACCATGTCGGCTAGTGAAGGAGAGATACCCCCAAGTGTGAAGCAGCAGCTGGCGAGATATCAACAGCTACAACAAACCTTAAACGTTATACTTGTCGAGCGCCAAAAACTTGAAGCAGAATTGCTCGAAGTAAAAGATGCTTTAGAAGAACTGCAGAAGGTCCCTGATGACGCAATGGTTTACAAGGCCGTCGGCCCCATCTTGGTTCAAAGCGGCAAACAAAAACTGATCGAGGAGTTAAATGAGAGAAAGGAATTAGCGGAGACTAGGCTGAAGCTCTTGGAGAAACAGGAGCAACGCACTAGGGAGCAGCTTGAAAACTTGCAAAGAGAGTTAAGAAATATGCTTTCGGGTCAGGCTCCTACATGAGAAACAAAGAGCTGATAAAATCACTCGCCGAGGGTCTAGAAAGCTTATCCGGAGAAACAGTTGCGATTTTAACCCATTTTGGAGGGGATCCTGACTCCATAGGCGCATCATATGTTTTGGGAAATATTCTCAGGTCTACTTGGCGTGTTAGAACCTTGTTTAAGGTGCCGTCAGATCCATCATCACATTGTAAGGCCTTCATGGAGAGACTCGGTTTTGAAGAATCTGAAGACATTGAGGGAGCAGACGCGTATGTTGTCGTCGATTGCGGCTCCCCAGAGCAACTTAATGAATATGTGAGCATCCTTGAAAGCGGCCGTAAGGTCATGGTTATAGATCATCACTCCACAAGTTTGGAGAGCTTCGCCGGAAAGGCTGAAATATTTTGCTCGGATGCATATCAGTCGGTTTGTGAAATAGTTTTTGATTTAAGTCAATATCTGGGCCGCGAACTGAACCTCAGGGAAGCTGAGGCCCTCTTCGCTGGAACCTACTACGATACGGTGAGGTTTTCGGTTGCCGATCAGGAGACCATGAAAAAGATTTGCCACCTAATCTCCCTCGGCGTAAATCCGAGAGAGCTTCTAACGGAATTGGAGATAAAAATGGATATCTCAGAGAGGATTGCGAGATTAAAATCCGCGACCCGCATGAATATCTATCGGATCCGCGATTGGCTCATAGTCACAAGCACCTTGGGGAGCTTTCAGAGCTCTTCTGCGAGGAGCCTTTTAGGATTGGGCGCTCATGTCGCCATAGTTGCTGGAGAATCTGAAAACGGAACCGTGGTCGCGTTCCGAGCGGTCAAAGACTTTATAGAGGCAACAGGCGTAAATCTTGGAAGAGATCTTGCGGCTAAGATTGGAGAAGAAATGGGTGGACACGGAGGTGGGCACTCATCAGCAGCAAAGGCGCATTGTATGGAGAGGGATGTGGAGAAGGTTTTGTCGAGATGTGTGGAGTTGATCGGCGAAAAACTCGGGATGCCCGCGGAGAAAATAAAACCTTGAAGCTAATTGAAGTCAAAGACCTCTCATTTAGATATTCCGGAAGCGATAGTTATGCCTTAAAAAACGTGAATCTATCGATCTCAGAAGGCGAATTCGTGGTCTTAGCTGGAAAGAGTGGATGCGGCAAGACCACGCTCCTTCGGTGTCTAAATGGATTAATTCCACATTTCTATGAAGGAGACTTCAGCGGGACGGTGAAGATAGACGGCATGGAGACCTCTAAAAATCCTCCACATATTCTCGCGCAAACCGCGGGAATGGTGTTTCAGAATCCAGATAACCAGCTCTTCGCGCTCACGGTGGAGGCGGACATCGCTTTTCCCCTCGAGAATCTAGGATTACCTAGAGATGTAATTAGGGAAAGGGTGGAGTGGGCTCTGAGACTTTTGAATATAAGCGAGTTAAGGGATCGATCGCCCTTTGAACTCTCAGGAGGTCAAAAACAGAAGGTCGCCATAGCCTCCGTAATCGCTATGAAGCCGAAGATTTTACTTCTAGATGAGCCTACGAGCTCGCTCGACCCCTTATCCGCAAAAAACCTCATAGATTCGATAGTCGAGTTAAATAAAAAAGAGCGTCTTACAATTATAATCTCAGAACACAGATTAGAGCTCCTTCTCCCCCATGCTGACAGGCTGATCATAATGGATGAGGGAGAAATAATCTACAACGGCGATCCCCGGAAGATACTTGAAAAGGATCTTCTGATATATGGCGTCTCTATGCCGAAAGTCTCGGAGGTCGCGAGGTACGTCAACGCCGTCAACCATTCCATCTTCAAGGAGATTCCATTAACAGTAGAAGAATTCGTCCAGGCTTTAAGGAGGTATCTGGATGATAAGGATCGAGGAGGTTGAATACATTTACCCGAATGGCTGTAAGGCGCTCGATGGCATCAGCTTAGAGATTGAGAAAGGCGAAGTTGTGGCTTTGATGGGCGAGAACGGAGCTGGAAAGACCACCCTTCTAAAGCACTTGAACGGGCTCCTGAAGCCGACTAAAGGAAGGGTTCTCATAAACGGCACCGATACACGCGAAGCCACTATAGCATCTCTCTCAAAGAAAGTTGGTTTAGTTTTCCAAAATGCGGAGGACATGTTCTTCTCGAGTACGGTCTGGGAAGAGGTAGCCTTCGCCTTGAGGAACTTCGGATACGAGGAAGAAGTTGTGAGAAAGAGGGTTGAATGGGCCTTAAAGTTCATGGAACTTGAAAAATACGCTGATCAATCCCCATTTATCTTAAGCGGAGGTGAGAAGAAGAGACTTGCCCTAGCAATAATCCTCGCGTGGTCTCCTGACGTGGTCGCCCTCGATGAGCCGACAACGGGCCAAGACCAACTCCAAAAAGAAAAACTGATGGAGATGATAAAGCTCTTAAACACCCAAGGGAGAACGGTGATAGTGTCCTCACACGATGTGGAGTTCATCGCCCAGCTAAGGCCGAGAATAATCTTAATGAAACAGGGAAGGATAATCGCCGATGGAAGAGCTGAGGAAATATTCTTAGAGGAAGAATTACTGCGATCGTGCAACCTACTTCCTCCGCAAATAGTATCCTTAACGACGCGGTTAGAGTTCATCGGGATAAAGCCCTCCCTAAGCCATCCAAAACACGTGGCTGAAGAGATCTTATCGAAGCTGGGAAAGCCGGCTCCTTGAAACTTTTATTATCCTCGATATTCCTTTCTTCGAATGGTCCCAATATTCTGTATAGTCAGCCTCGGAAGGTCTAAGGGTAAGACGGCCCTCTTAGAATGGCTAACGAGGAAGCTCTCAAAGCAGGGGATCAACGTTGCAACGATAAAGCATTCCACTAAGGGTTTCGACACAGAAGATAAAGATACTTGGAGACATCTAGAGGCTGGCGCTGTTGAAGTGGTGTTTGTCTCTCCAAAAGAATTGATTACCCTAAGAAGATTCGGTGGCTCGTTGGTTGACGCTCTCGGAGCCTTTCACGTGGACCCTGATTTAATTCTTGTTGAGGGCTTTAAGGGCGCCCCCTATCCTAAAATCCTATGCGTTGATAATCGGCAAGAGGTAATAGAAGCAAGTAAATCCATTCAAAACATAATCGCGGTAACGGGTGAAGTAGATGGTGACGAGGTCTCCTCTCTAGGAATGAAATTCATGAATAGAGATGAGGTCTGTGATCTTCTTAGAGGGGCAGTAATAGACTATTGGTTAAAGTTGATTCCCGGATTTAATTGCGGCAGGTGTTCGTATAGATCATGTGAAGGACTTGCGAAGGCGATTCGAAATGGAGCGGCGACTATAAGAGAATGTTCGATGCGATCCACGTTGACCGCTAGACTGAGGCTTGATGCCGTGGAGGTGCCTTTAGGACCTTGGCCACAAAGATTGTTACGAGAGTTGTTGATGGCGTTTGTTCGATCTCTTAAACTTAAGGGAGTCGATGTGAGTAATGTTAGGAAGATGGTTGTGGAAATAGATTTGAAGACCGAAGGAGACAGAGGATGAACGGGAGTTGACAAACTATGGCGACTATGCTTCAAGGACTTCAATTCTATCCCGGGAAGAGCATAGTACACAGATTGGATCCCAGGGTTAAGCTATTCCTCTCCAGCGCGCTCTTAATAACGACTCTCCTATATCTCGAAGTGACGATAACCACCTTGATAATCGCGATAGAAGCGATCCTAGCGATTATCAGCAGAACCATGAAAAGGTGGATCAAAACGGTTTACGGCGCGGCTCCCCTAGTTATCGCGGTCTTCGCCATGAACTACCTAGTCAGATCCTTTTCTTATGGAGAATTTTTCAGCCCAACGGGTCTTTATGAATCATTTGCCGCCGCTTATCGTCTAATCGCCCTCCTCGCCTCTTTCTCAATCTTCTTTCTAACAACGACCCCCGAGGAACTCGGGATGACGCTCACTAAGTTCAAGATACCCTATATGTACACATTCGCATTCGTTTCCGCGATAAGATTCACACCGGTTCTCGCCGAAGAACTCCAGACGATAATGGATGCGCAGAGGTCCAGAGGTCTAGAATTGGATAAAGGCGGGCCCTTAGCGAAGATCAGGGGCTATATCCCAATACTGGTCCCATTGATCGTGAATGTTTTGAGGAGGAGCTACGAGTTGGCTGAGGCCATGGAGGTTAAATGCTTCGGCGCCAGCAAGAAGAGGACTTTCCTCAAGGAATTGAAGATGTCTTCTAAGGACTTCGCCGCCTTGGCCATGATAACCCTGTTCCTCGGCTCCGCAATATATCTAAGGTTCTTTTATCCGCTAAGAATCCCATAGCTTAAAATCTGGGTTGAAATATCCTCTTCTCGGGATGCATCTAAGACTTAAACCCGGCGTGATCGTTGTTGATAAGAGGGAAGAACGTTCGGGAATCCCCTCGCTACTACGCGAACTGGGCATAAGTGTGAGATATGAGATGCTTGAAGTAGGAGATTACCTCTTACCCGGAGATATTCTGGTTGAGAGGAAATCGGCGAGAGATTTTATCTCATCACTTTTGGACGGGCGTTTATTCGATCAATCCTCTAATTTGATTTCTTCGTCAAGTAATCCTACAATCATCGTTGAAGGAGACTTAAAAAATGCGCTAAAGCACTTCGAGAAACCGATGGCTATTTGGGGCGCTTTAGCAAGTCTAGGATATGATTTCAAGATTACACTCTTCTACACACCGGATGCGGAGGAAACGGCGGCACTTCTCGCCGCAATCTCTAAACGAAAAATCGGGGGAAAGGAAGAGGTCTATCTAAAGCCGAAGAAGAAGACTGGAGGATTAGAGGATCTGCAGCTGAGTATAGTGGCCTCACTTCCTGGAGTCGGCACCGCTAGGGCTAGGAAACTCTTGGAAGGATTTAGGACCATAAAGGCGATATTCAATGCCGACCCAGCCCAGCTCTCCAGAATCGGAAATCTACCATATGAAACGAGTGTTAAG
>QMUP01000003.1 GCA_003660635.1 Candidatus Wolframiiraptor sp. | reverse complement strand
TGACATATGATCATCTTGAGGTCATCTCTCGATTTCCCAAGGAACTCGGATGCCCTTCTTGATACGTAGTCGCAGGATATTCCATGAAATCCATATTTCCTCACCCCGTATTTTTCGTAGAACTCGTATGGAAGTGGATACATGTATGCCTTCTCCGGGAGGGTTTGATGGAACGCCGTGTCGAATACGGCAATCTGAGGTACATTTGGGAAAATCTTTTTGGCCGCTTCAATTCCGGCGACGTTGTGGGGATTGTGGAGAGGAGCTAGATAGGAGTATTCCTTCAGCTTCTTGATGACCTCTTCCGTTATCAGGGTCGGCTTGACGAAGACGCTGCCGCCGTGGACAACGCGATGCCCAACCGCAGAGACTTCGGAGGGATCCTTTAGTACGCCGAACTCGGGGTGAAGGAGGTACTCCATCATAACCTCGAGACCCCTCGCATGGTTTTCTATTGGAATCTCCTTCACGACCTCTCTTCCGCCAGCCCTATGGCGAATATATGAGCCGTGTTCACCTATCTTCGCTATCAGGCCACGAGCCAATGCCTCGTCCTTATCCATATCGATGAGCTGATATTTTATCGAGGAGCTCCCGCAATTAAGTACGAGAATCTTCATGCAGTCTATCACCGCATTAGCTATACAAATCAACGCACTAATAATGTTAAAGCACTAAGAGTTTCGACGAGGTCTGTCCGAATGTTTATATAAGAATTGTGTTACCAAAAAAGTTGATTGGTGTTACCCATGCCGCCCAAACACGACCTCGTGATAATCGTGGTTCTCTCCTCGTTGCTACTGGTCGCATCTCTTACGCCGGTCACCTGTGAGGAGAAGCCTGTAATCATCGCCACGACTACGGTCTTGGGGAGCGTCGTTCAGGACTTGGCGGGGGACTCTGTCGAACTCCACGTAGTAGTCAGTCCAGCGATATGTCCCGCCCACTACGATGTAAAGCCCAGTGATGTCTACGTTTTCTCGAAGGCCAGCGTGATCCTCTATCACGGATTCGAGCCTTGGATTACAGGTCTATATGAGGCGTCGGGATCTAAGGCCAAGCTGGTTAAGATTTCCGGTCCCTGGAATACCCCCGATGGAATTAAGAAGTATTATCAAGAAGTGGCCTCGGCTTTAAGGGAAGAACTTGGATTGGATGTCTCTGATAAACTTAAGGAGACTTTGGAAAAGATCGATTCTGCGGCCGGAGAAATACGATCTAGAGCCGATAAACTCGGGGTTTCAGATGTGAAGGTCATAACGATGAAGTGGCAGGAGGGATTTGTGAAGTGGGTGGGGTTCGATGTCGCCGCGGATTTCGGTCCGCCGGAGAAGCTCTCTTCTGCAGATGTTAACAAACTCGTGGAGATAGGGAAGAATGAAAGGGTCGCGCTCGTGATAAGCAATTTACAGAGTGGTACGAAATTTGGTGAGAGCCTGGCGGCTGAGATAGGCGCGGTCCACGTGGTATTGTCTAATTTCCCGTGGAGTGATCCTGAGGTCAAGACTTTGATGGATTTGATGGAGAGAAATGCGGATGAACTCTTTAAGGCTACTGAATTATATGACGTGAAGGTCGCCGCTCTCGAACTCCAGCGAATGTTAGAGTTTTATCAGACGCTGACTTACTGCTTGATAGCGTTGGCGATCGTTGAGGCCGCGTTGCTAGTGTACCTGATTAGGAGGATTAGAAGTTGAGGCGGGGAATGAGTTATGCAGTTGAGATGAGAGAGGTCTCTGCATACTATTTTGGAGAAAAGAAACCGGCGATAATTGACGTAACCCTAACGATCCCCATTAACAGCCTGACCCTAATAGTAGGGCCAAATGGGGCGGGGAAAACGACGCTGCTGGAGACGATTCTCGGACTCCTCGAGCCAAGACGCGGAAATATCAGAGTTCTCGGACATGATATACCTAGGGAGGCGGCTAAGATTAGGAAGCTTTGCAGTTATCTCCCACAAGATTTCATGAAGCCTCCGGGAGAACCCTTCTCAGTAAAGGATGTGGTCGCCATGGGAATAGCGTCTAACCGAGAATTCGGAAAACTCGGGAATGAGGACTGGAAACTGGTTGAAGAAGCGTTGACCATGCTCGGGATAGCGGAGCTGGCTGATAGGCCCATCGGCAGGCTCAGCGGAGGCCAGCAACAAAAGGTTATGCTCGCGAGGGCATTGGTGAGAAAGCCCAAGCTCCTGCTTTTAGACGAGCCATTTAGTGCGCTCGACGAAGATTCGAGGAGATTCATTTCGACGAGCCTGCTTCCAAAGTTAATCGATTCCGGCTGTACGGTCATCATGGTTAGTCACGATGCTTCATTTACTCCGCCTAGATGCGATCTCACCATAAGGATGGAGGAGGGGAGGATAGTGGGGGTGGTCTCTCACGATCTCAGGTCTTCTACTTAACTCGCTCATCGCCGGCGCGGTTGCGGGATCCCTCTGCGGGTCAACTGGAGCGATTTGCGGGAGGATGAAGCTTAGTACGATAGCGTTCACGATGGCGCATGCGGCGTTAGCCGGATCAGCTATGTCGCTCATATTCGAGATCGACCCAATCCTCCTTGGAGGGTTATTCGCGATCCTAACAGCCTTCATTATGGGCCCGTTTTCTGATTACCTAAGGATTCCATTAGACTCCGCTTCGATGACCCTTTTCTCGATTTACAACGCTCTAACATTTATCTTCCTGATGATGGCGCCCGGTCCGACCCTCGCGAGTGAGAAGGTTGGGCAGATACTTTGGGGGAGTGTACTCGCAATAACCCCGACATATCTCCTGATCTTATTCACGCTCACCTCCATCTACGTCAGCATCTTATACGTTTTCTGGGGGAGAATATGCTCGATACTCTTTGATCCTAAGCTTGCGGAGGCTGAGGGAGTTAATGTCAAGCGATACACATACCTCCTGACGGCGCTGGCCGGAATAGTGATCGTATTCACCTTAAGGATAACGGGGGGATTTCTAGTCTTCTCCCTGCTCTTCATCCCTTCAGCATCTTCTCTTCAGATCTCGGAGAGCTTGAAGAAACAGATACTCACTTCCTCCATAATTGGAGCCATGGCCTCGATCTTCGGAGTATCCCTAAGTTTCAGCTTCAACTTACCGGTAGGCTCATGCATAGTCATAGGAGCCGCCGCGATCTTCCTCGCCGCAGCCCTACTCTCAGCACTCTTCAGAAGAAGGATCGTGGAGGCGATCCCCCTTGAGCAGCGATGAGCTTTTAGAACAGGCAGCGAGATTCCACGGCCATCTCGGCCCCTTCTTGGTCCTCGGGCTTAAAGCAGGTCTCCGCGCCGTTGAGATTCTGGGTTGGAAACCCTTGAAGATGATGGCCACGATAATCCTCGTGAGGAAGATCCCCTACACGTGCTTTCTCGACGGAGTCCAGTTCGCAACGGGCTGCACCTTGGGAAAAAGAAACATAGAGGTTCTTGAGGGGAGGGGGATAAGGGCCCTATTCTCCCTTGAAGGCCGGGGCATAGAATTAACGGTTAGAGATGAAGTCCTGAGGAAAGCGGAGTCCGCTGGAAGCCGGATGGAGGAGGTGGCACGCGACTTTATGGCGAAGAAGTCGGAGGAGCTCTTTGAGGAGAAGCTAATATAACCTGCCTTAGGACATTGTTTTCTTTGATGGGTAAGGTGGTTAAAACCGGGGTATCCTTTCCTGAGAAGCTCCTGAAGAAATTCGATAGGATAATCGAGGAAATAGGGATCAGCTCACGCTCCCAGGCCATTCAAGAGGCGATAAGACATTTTATTTCACTTAATTCTTGGAGGCTGTCGGAAGAAGATGTAGTTGGGGCGATCTTGGTTCATTACTCTCACGAACAACACGACGTGGAGGAGAAGTTGACCGATGTCCAACACGACTTCAGGGACATAATTCCCTCCGCACTTCACCTCCACCTCTCCAAAGAGGATTGTCTTCTGATAATAGCTGTAAGGGGAAAGGCGTCGAAAGTTAAGGAGTTTCTAATGAAGCTGAGGAGGGTGGGGAAGCTGAAGCAGGTAACTCACTTGATCATGCCGACCTATTGATTTAAGATCACGCCGAGCTCAGGCTTAAGGCCGCTAACAGCTTCGTTAGGAGAGAGGGGTGGATCCCGAGGACCGCTATCAGTATCGCGGAGATCAGCATCGGGATTATCATCAACATGGGCTCAGCCTTCGCCGCCTTAACCCTTTCACTCGGCTCTCCGAATAAGATTCTCTTTATCGTCCAGAGCCCATAGCCCGCCGTGAGTATAGCACTCAATATCGCTACCATCGTGAGCAGGAACCTCAATATATCAATCGACCCCGAGAGAGCTGTGTAAACCGATCCGGCGAAGACGAATAATTCTCCCCAGAATCCCAGCAGCGGCGGGAACCCCATCAAGCTTAGGAATCCCACCATGAACGTTATGCTCGTGAGCTGCATTTTTCCGGCGAGGCCGCCGAGTTCATCTAGTTTATCGGATCCCAGGTTCTTTGAGAATAAGCCCGAGGCCATGAAGAGTATGGCCTTCGCGAATCCATGCGCCGTGTATATGAGTAGGGCGCCTAGGGCCCCGATGATCGACTGCGAGGCCACCCCGAGCAGCAGGTACCCCATCTGGCTCATACTGGAGTAGGCCAGCAGCCTCTTCAGCTCTCCCTGGGCAAGCGCCATATATCCCCCGTAAATCATGGTTATAACGGCGAGGACTGTGAGGGTGATCCCGAAGTTCCACGCCTTCAATAGCTGTGGGAAGCCCGTGTAGAGTACCCGGATCGCGGCGTAGCCCCCTATTCCGGTCATCGCGGAGAATATCGCGGTTATGGGCATGGGCGCCTGGGTATACGCGTCTGGGAGCCAGGTGTGGAATGGGAATATCGCCATCTTCACCAAGAAGCCTACAAACATGAGAGAGACTATGAGCGCTATCATCGACGTCGGTAAACCAGCCGCCTTAGAGGGTATTTCTAGGATATTCAGCGTCCCCGTCGCGGCGTAGGTTGACGCGATCCCCGCCAAGAGCAGTAGAGCGCCCGCCTCCGTGTAGACGAAATACTTCAACGCGGCCCGCTCCCTCTCGCTTCCTCCCCAGATGGCTATGAGCAGCCATGAGGCGATCAACATTAGCTCGAAGAAGATGAAGAAGGCGGCCAGGTTCGCGGAGAGAACTGTTCCCAGCATCCCCGACACGAATAACAGGTATAATGCGAAGTAGGCTCCGAGGGCGCGTTCCTCCATGTAGCTGATCGAGTACACGCAGATTATCGCCGCGAGGATTACTATCGTTAGGGCCACCGGCGCGCTTATGCCATCCAATAGCAGGGCGAAATCGCTTCCCAAGAGCGGGGCCCACCTATAAGATGCCAACAAGGATTCTCCATGGATGTAGATTAGATAGCTGGGGATTAGTAGGCAGGAGGCGGAGTAAAGTAGTGGGAGGAGGGTTATCCACCCCACATTCCTCTTGAGAGCTTTTCCTAAGGCGAAGATTATCGGGGAGAATAAGAGTGGGACGACTATCGACTGAACGAGTAAGTGATTTACATCCATCATCTTCACGCACCTCCAATCAGGAATATCAGTAACAGGATTAAGGCGCCTACCCCCATTCCGATCACGTAGTGGTTTAGCACTCCTGTATGGACCTTCCTGACCGCGTTGGAGACCCCGCATGCGGCCGAGGAGAGCGCGTAGTTAAAGCGGTCTAGAACCTTCCTCTCAAATCCGCTGAAAAGTAGCTGACCAAGCCTAATCGAGGGATAAGCTATAACCCTGTAGTAAAATGCGTTGAGGTAGTATCTCCTGAAGAGGAATTTCCTTATGGCCTCAAGTGAGGCATGGCGTGAAGTTATTTCCCCGGGATCTTTAGCCCTCTTAACATAGAGCAAGTATGCCGGAATCGCGCCGATGATGAGGGCGAGGATTGAAGCAGTCGGCACGACAAAGGACACCGCACCCACTTCTTGGACCTTCGAAATCTCAGACAGCAGGAGGTATTCGCTGAAGATTCTCTCTAATCCGTGTTCAAGCATCGGCGCCACCAACCCTATTATCAGGCTTAGAGCGGCTAAGATCAGGTATGGGGTCCACATGCTTTTCGGCGCCTCGTGGACTTCACGGCTCTCCTCTCTGGACGACCCGTAGAATACGAGGCCGATCATCCTCAGGCTGTAAAAGGCCGTTAGGATTGCGGTGATCACCCCTATGAGGAAGACCGCGTATTCACCCGCCGAGAGGGTGGCGGATAAGACGAGATCCTTACTCCAGAATCCGCCGAAGGGTGGGAGACCCATCAGGGCGAGGGCCGCGAAGAGCATGCTGTAGAACGTTATCGGCATGTATTTCCTCAAGCCGCCCATGTCTCGGAGGAACCTAGATCCACATGCGTGGATTATCGACCCTGATGCGAGGAAGAGAGCCGCCTTGAAGACGGCGTGGTTCATGAGGTGGAAGAGGGAGCCCACGTACCCGGTGATGAAGCTCGCGGTCAATCCCCCGGCGCCCAACGCCATCATCATGTACCCGATCTGGCTAACCGTCGAGTAGGCGAGCACCTTCTTGAGCTCTGATGAGACCGCTGCTTGGCTTGCGGAGATGAACGCGGTAACCGCGCCGATCCACATGACGGCGTAGAAGAAGTTCAGGGCCGCGGGTATGCTCATGCTCCACGCGAGGGCTATCGGGAATAGCCTGGCGACCAAGTATACACCGGCTTTCACCATGGTCGCGGCGTGTATGAGGGCGCTAACCGAGGATGGGCCGGCCATCGCATCCGGGAGCCACTCCATCAAGGGGAGCTGAGCGGATTTTCCTATCGCCCCTCCTAGGATCAGGATGAGGGCTATTGGGAGGAGTGGTTGGAGACCTGCGGGAACGTTCTTACCCATTTCCACTAGTTCCGTGAAGTTGAGGGATCCGACAGTTGATGCGAGGATCAATATTCCGGCGATCATTAGGAGGTCTCCGAACCGGGTTACCATGAATGCCTTCATCCCGCAGTGTGATGGCGGATATGCCTCAGGCGGTTCTCCAACCCAGTAGTGTAGCCAACCCTCCTTTGAGTCCTGATACCAGTAACCGATTAACGCGTAGCTGCATAGTCCGACGCCCTCCCACCCGACGAGCATCAGGATTAGGTTGTCTGAGAGGACTAGGAGGAGCATGTTCGCTATGAAGAAGTTCATGAAGAACCAGTACCTCGTCAACCCGGGATCGCCGTGCATGTATCCGAGCGAGTAGACCATTATCAGGAAGCTGATGACCGCGACGATGTTCGCCATAATTACGCTCAACGGGTCCAGCAGCATTCCAGCACCGATTTTCCCCAGAATCGGCGCGCCTGGAACCAGAACCCAGGAGAAGCCGCCGTGAATAGGCCACTCGACATCCATCCATAGCAACGGTAGGAGCTGCAGGGTCATCAGCATCGCGAGGAACGAGAAGAGAACCGCCCCATAGTCCCTAACCTTTTCACCCACCTTAGCTAGGAGGGGAGTTAACAGCGCGCCTATGAGGGGGAGTATCCAGCTCAGCCACGCGAGGTTTATCCAAGGCTGGACATTCATCCTAACACCACCTCCAAGGCAGTTTGGATGAACTGGAGAACTGGGTTAAGCATGATCGTGATTAGGATACACGCGGCCGCGAGGATTATCAAGGGGATCAACATGAGCATCGGGGCTTCCTTGATCCGCGAATTCCCCTGAGCCTTCTTCTTGAAGGCCAGCCTCTGGAAGAGCCATAAGTAGTATCCGGCTGCCAAGACGCTGTTTAGGATGAATATCGCGGTGGCTGTTAACATGACGCCATCTGAGGGTATCGCCAAGCCCGCCGAGATTATGAACAGCTTACTCCAGAACCCGCTTAACGGCGGAACGCCGGCTAGGTTGAGTAAGCCTATTCCAAACGCGGAGGTAGTTGCCGGCATACTCGCCCCGATTCCCTCGAGTTCACTTAGATCCCTCGATTCCGCTCGCACTATGTAGCAGCCGGCGCAGAGGAAAGCCAGCCCTTTTCCGAGAGCGTGGTTTAGTATGTGGAAGAGGGCTCCGGTGAGCGCCAGCATCGCCACGCCAATTTCTGATGGATAGTTCCTCATCACATATGCCGCCAACCCTATTCCCGTGATTATGTAGCCTATGTTCGCTATACTGGAGTAGGCGAGGAACCTCTTGACATCGCTCTGCATGACCACGACGATGTTGGCGAATGTCATCGTCAAGACCCCTATGCCTATCAATACCGTGCCGAAGCCGTAGAGCGACGGCGAGAAGACCTTGAAGAGGGACCAGAGCATCGCGTATACCCCGGTCTTTATGACGACGCCTGAGAGGACCGCGCTGATCGGGGTTGGGGCAGCGGGGTGCGCGTCTGGGAGCCATGAGTGGAAGGGGACTATCGCGGCGGTTACCCCGAATCCCATTATTATGAGGGCTAGGGAGAGATCCGCGGCCAACCCTTTCCCGGAGCTGAGAGACGCCTGCAACGCGTCGAATCCAAGCGACCCCGTCAAGCCGTATAGTAGGGCTATTCCCAAGAGGGCCATGAGTGATCCGATTGAGCTCATGAGGAGGTACTTGAACCCGGCCTCCACCGCCTCCCAAGACCACTTCCTGAACGATACGAGTGAGTATGAGGAGATCGCCATGAGTTCCCAGAAGACGTATAGGGTGAAGAAGTCGTTAGCCAGGGTTACCCCCATCATTCCGGCGATCAAGGTCAATAACAGGAGATAGTATCTATCGAGGCCGGTTTCCCTCTCGAGGATCATGTACCTTATCGAGTAGATCGAGGCCGCTAATCCTATTCCGCAGAAGATCATGGAGAGATACAGGCTCAGGGGATCCAATTTGAGGGAGGCCGTTAAAGGCGACTCCGATCCGAAGATTCTATACGCGATCACCTTGGGCGGCTTAAGGGCCTCCACGCCTAGGAAGAGCAGAGCAAAGAAGAAGGCTATACTCGCGAAGATCCCGCTACCCTCCCTGAATCCCACCCTCCTGAAAAGGGGATCCACTACCACCGTGACCACGGCGGCGCCCAAGAGAATGAAGAGCGGGGTGAAGACTTGGATCACGGCTACCACCTCAACCTCCTCAGCTTCCTAACATCGAATGTGCCGTAGTGGCGGTAGATGTTGATGGCTAGGGAGAGAGCGAGGGCTGCTATTGCGGCGCCTATCGCCATCGAGATCGCGACCATGCTTTGGGCTAATGCGTCCACCGAGCTTGAACCATTGATTATCCTCAGCCCCATCGTCGCTATTGTGAGATTGACCCCGAGGGTCAGGAGCTCCAGGCCTATCACTATCCTCACGATGTTCCGCTTCGACATTATTGCGTATAGCCCGACGACTATTAGGATGAGGGATGCCGCGAAATATAATTCATGTAGGATCACTCTTCCTCACCTCCCGAAACGCGTTCCTCCCTCCTAAATTGAGCAGATATCGCCGCCGCCGCGGCCAAGATTATAAATGCCTGGATTAGGAGGTCGAGTCCCCGATTGGACCAGAGGAACTGGGGGTTCTCTTCGATGCTTGTCAGCGGGAGACTCGTTATCCTGAGGCTGTCTATGATTCTCGGAGAATAGTATAGGAGTATTCCGACGAGGATTATGGATATTATTATCGCCGTAGCCTTGGTGGCGTCCACCTCACTCACCTCTCTCCTCGCCCGCGTGTAGAGCCGCTAAGAAGAGCACGGTAACGGCTCCAGCGTAGATCAATAGCTGGAAGACGGCGAGATAGGGCGCTCCCAAGAGATAGAATATGGCGGAGAGGACTATGTTTACCCCGGTGAACGCCAGGATCGCCTTGAGCAAATCCCTTAACTCTACGGCGAGGACCGCGAATATCGTCAAAAGCACTATCAATATCACGTGTACCTCCATCATCTCACCTCCAAGTCCTCCTTCCTAAGCGCGATATTCTCAAAGGCTTTGCCTAAGGTGATCGCCTTAGTGGGACATACCTCCGCACATTGTCCACAATAGATACAGCGGTAGATGAAGAACACGGGCCTCTTCCCCTTCTCATCCTCGATCATCTTTATCGCCTTCGCGGGACAAACCCTGAAACATAGCTGGCATCCGATGCATTTCGATCTATCGAATTCTATCTTCCCCCTGAATCCCTCCGGTAAGTGGATTTTATCGACTTCGCGATATGGATAGAGAATCGTCGCCCTCTTCTTGAAGAGGTTTCTCAGGGCTTCGGCCAGGAAGTATCCCGGAACCTTCACGGCTAGGCGATCACCTCCGTTATTATGACCAAGAAGATCGCCAGGGGCATGAGATACTTCCATGAGAAGGAGATCATCTGATCGATTCTCAATCTGGCGAAGACAGTCCTCACAAGCGTGAAAACTATGAGAACTAAGATGGATTTCGCCAAGAAGTAGATCGTGTGAAGCAGTGGTTCGAGGCCGGGGATGAGGGGGCCGAGTGGGCCTCCCAAGAAGAGCGTCGCGCCCAATCCCGATAACAAGAATAATTCCAAGTCCTTTGTAAGCCTGAAGAGACCGAGCCTTCGCCCAGTATATTCGACGGACCAGCCTGCGACGATCTCCTGCTCAGCCTCCGGGATATCGAAGGGAATGCGCTCCATCTCAGCCTGTGATGCCACGACGAAGATCGCGAAGCCTATCAGCTGAGGGCCGGCGATCAACCAGGTACCGTTCGCCATCTGAGCCTCGACTATCCCCCGGAGACTTAGGGAGCCCGTTGAAATCGCGGCGCACAGTAATGCTAGGGTCAGGGGTATCTCGTAGCCGATTAGCTGTAATGCGGCTCTCGTGGCCCCGATTGACGCGAACCGGTTATTGGATCCCTCACCCGCGAGATATATCGTTATTGTACAGAAGGACATCAACGCGATTATCACTATCAGGTCTCCATTGAACGATACTATGCCGTTTAGACCCGCGACGGGGAGGAACATGCACCCGAGCAGGATTAATGTGGGAGCGAGGATTGGCGTGAGTGTGAATAGGAACCTATCGGCAGCCGCGGGAATTATATCCTCCTTTGAAAGCAACTTGATGAAATCCGCGGCGGGCTGAAAGAGGCCGAAGGGGCCCGCGAGATGTGGTCCAACCCTGTTCTGGAGCCTCGCATAGAGTTTTCTATCAATCCACTCGTAAAATAATGATACTGTCAGGATGAATACTGCGCCTGGGAAGATCAGGGCCTCTAGGATTTTCCAGATCAACTCTTCCTCACCTCCCTCTCACGAGCATATCTCTCGAGTTCGGTTAGGGTTGTGACCCTCCGCTTCTTCTTCACTTCATCCGTGATTATTACCCTGGCCGTACAACATATACAGGGATCGATTCCCCCGAGGATCGCCGGTACGTCGGCGATATAGACCTCGTAGTCGCCTTTGCTCTTGAGCATGACCGCGACCGAGAGAAGATTCGCCAAAGTCGGGGTTCTAACCTTATATCTATATGGATTCATCCCGCCATTAGATATCGAGTAGTGGACGAGTTCTCCTCTCGGCGCCTCCACCCTGCTAAGCGACTCTCCTTCAGGAGCCTTGAAGAACGGCGGAATCTTCAGCCTATAATCTCCGGAGGGGAGGTTATCGAGGGCGTAGGAGATCATGTTGAGGCTCTCCAGCACCTCTCCCATCCTCACCTTCACCCTCGCGTAGCAATCGCATGTATCATAGGTCACCACGTTGAATGGGACCTCGTCGTGGCCGCTATATGGGTCATCCAGCCTGACATCATGCTTGATCCCAGAAGCCCTGAGATGTGGGCCAACGGTTCCGAGACTTATAGCATCCGCGGGTTTCAGCACGCCGACACCCTGCAGCCTCCCGAGCAAACTCGGCTCAGAGTCTATTACCTTGTCGTAGTAGTTCATCCGCTCCCTGACGTATTCTATGGTCTTTCTGAGCTTTGATTCGATCTCCGGGGTGATGTCTCTTCTGACGCCGCCGATCACATTATAGGATGTAATAACCCGATTACCGGTTATGAGTTCGATCATGTCCATGATCCGTTCACGGTCTCTCCAGAAATACATGAAGAGCGTCTCGAATCCTAAGGTGTGGAAGTAATGGCCTATCCATAGCAGGTGGCTGTGAATTCTGCTGAGCTCCTCGACGATTATCCTCAGATAATTCGCCCTCGGCGGAACCTCTTTACCTAAAAGCTGCTCCACGTTCAAGCAATAGCAGAGCGAATGCGCGCAGTTACATATCCCGCAGATTCTCTCCGCGAGATAGAGGCCTTGAAGATATGTTCTCACCTCGAGGCCTTTCTCGATTCCTCGGTGGATATAGCTGACGTCCACGTCCACGTCTATTATCAGCTCTCCCTCTACCTTCAGTCTCAGCATTAACGGCTCGACGTGGATCGGGTGCTGTGGGCCGATTGGAACCTCGAAGCTCAACCAGGTTCACCTCCTCTCAAAGGCTTCGGATGCTCAGGCTTGTACTCCTTCCTGAGCGGATACACCCCCTCCGGCCAATCCTCTGGGAGAAATATCCTCTTCAAATTTGGATGGCCTTTGAATACTATTCCTAGTAGATCGTGGGCTTCACGCTCATAGAGGTTCGCGGCGGGGAGGACATCCGTTATGGAATCGACTTCCGGATTATCCTTCGGAACAGAGGTCCTGACTAAGACGCATATCGAGTACCCTATGTGGGCCACGACTTCCAGAGAGTCACCGCGGTCTATGCCACTTAAACAACTTAGGAAGTTTAAGCCGAGATCATGCGCCACATATGCGACGACACTCTTGTAAACATCTTGGGGGACTTTAACGGATATCCTCCGCGGTCCCAGGATAGATGACTCCAGTATTTTATCGCCGAATTTTTCCTTGATCTTTGAGAGGATTTCCTACTCATTCATTTCCTTAAACCTCCACTTTCTCTATCTTCTCAAGCAGGATACTTAGCGCCATTAGAACCGCTTCAGGCTTCACCGGGCAACCGGACACATATGCATGAACTGGAATCACAGAGTCTAATCCGGGATAAGTGTTGTAGCATCCCCAATACACTCCCCCGCTCGTCGCGCAAGTCCCGGCTGCAACAACGTACTTAGGCTCCGGCATCTGCTCATAGATTCTGATTATCCTGTCTCGTGACTGCCTCGTAACAGGGCCTGTTACGACCAATATATCCGCGTGTCTTGGACTCCCCCTCAACAAGGTTCCAAATCTCTCAACATCATATCTTGGGGTTAAACAAGCCGCCACCTCGATATCGCAAGCGTTACATGCCCCAGTATCAAATAACAATATCCAAGGACTTCTCGCACGGCATTTCCTAACCAATCTCGCGACTAAACCCATTCCGAGGTCATCTCCTACCTAATAGATGAATCGATAATCCCAAAACCACGCTATAGACTAGGATTATTGCTATCAACCCCTGCTTATAAATCGCGGGGATATTAATCGTAAATGCCAAGAAAAGCGCGAGCACGTCAAATACCATAAACAACGCGGCGAAGTTGAAGAAGAGGAGCCTAACGGGACCACGGGCGGGTGGAAACCTTTCCCCGCAGGCATATGATTCGAGTTTATCTCGGCTTTTCGGAGGTGTCGGCGCGAGTAATCTTCCGAGGAGATATATTATTACGGTGATCAAGAGAGCTACCGTTAGCGCGGCAACTATCTCCATGATAGCTCAAGCTTAGTCCGAGCTTCGTAAATTTAAAGGTAATCTTCCATAAAGACTAATGCATGAAGATATTGTTTTTATGCATGTAACAGGTGAAGCCGCATTCATCTGCAAATGGAGGCTAATTCCTTCTCCAAGAATTCTACAATCATCTTTCCGGCTACTTTAACAGGCTCACTTATTCTCCCTCCAAATTCTATATTCATCATTTGAACCCCTATCACATACGAGGGAGAGGCCACTCCGATCACTTTGAGTATCACATCTAACGGAATTAGATGAGTTGAAATCGTTTTTCCCGATGCCTCGGCCAAATCTAGTATACGTATTTCACCGGGTTTTCCCCCGAAATCCGCGGCATCGAAGAATATCATTAAGCTTGGTTTTAAATCTCCTAGAAATCTTCCGAGCATATCGACTCTATCCTCGACCACTATCACCCTTATTTTACTGCATTCAAGGGAATCCTTTAAGGCCTCGGCTATTTTCACACCTATTCCATCGTCTCCGCGGAGCGTGTTTCCTATACCGACCAGGACCACGGGATTATCGCTCTTTAATGCTTCCTGAAGAAGTGCTTTCAGCCGCTCTTTCCACCTCATATGCGTCTGCGGGGGAGTATAGTTTATCACGGTATTAACCTTTGGAAATCCGTGGAAATGCCTTTGAAAGGATGTTCTTTTCTCGAAGAGCCCTAAAATACTCGTGGCTCAGTATTATCTCGCGGATTTGTGCTACGCTATTCCCGGGAGGATCGTCAGGATAGAGGATGACGTGGCTTGGGTGGACTTCGGAGACGGGGTAGAGCGAGAAGTGGTGCTTGCCATGGTGGAGGCAAAGGTTGGAGACTACGTCCTTGTTCACGCCGGATACGCGATAAAAGTCGTCGATGAAGAAGAGGCCAAGAAGACCTTAGAAGCTTATGCAGAGGTTCTCCGCTTGGCGGCAGAGGAGACTCGGAGATGAAGTCGGAGATTAAGCAGATACTCTCCCGTTATAGGGATCCGATCCTCGTGAAACGTGTAGTGGAGAAAATACGCGAAGCCGCCAAACATCTTCCGAAAATCAAGATCATGCACGTCTGCGGAACCCATGAATGGACTATCACGCATTGGGGGATTAGATCGCTCTTACCGGAAAACGTGGAGGTCAGAGCTGGCCCCGGATGCCCCGTCTGCGTCACCCCGGCCTCGGATATAGATGCCGCCATAAAACTCGCGTTAGATGGAGTTCACGTCTTAACGTATGGGGATATGTCTAGGGCTAAGGGTTCTAAGATGATGTCTTTAGAGGATTGTAGAGCCGAAGGTGGGAAAATAGGGGTCGTATACAGCTTCATGGACGCGGTCAAGATCGCGAAATCGAATCCCAACTTAGAATACGTCTTTCTTGGAGCGGGATTCGAGACCACCGCCCCACTCGTCGCCTATGGGATACTCAAAGGCCTTCCAGAGAACTTGAAGATAATTTCATCCCACCGCTATGTTCCTCCAGCAGTCGGGTTATTAGCAGAATCTGATGATCTAGAAATCGACGCCTTCATCAACCCCGGCCACGCCTCGACAATCAGCGGTATGAAGGCCTATAAACAGTATTTTGATCGATGCAGGAAGCCCATGGTTTTCGCGGGATTCGAGCCGCTCGACATATTGCTGGCAATATACGCCATCTTAAGGCAGTTTAAGGAGCGAAAGCCGAGAATGGAGAACGAATATGGCAGGGCGGTTACTTGGGAAGGGAACATAAAGGCGCAGGAGAACTTGTTCAGGGTATTCGATCTAGAGGAAGGCTATTGGAGAGGGGTCGCTATGATCCCTGAGAGCGCTATGATCCTCAAGCCCGAATTCTCGCGAATTGACGCCAGAAATGCCTATGGCCTCGGCCAAGGGCATGGAGACCACTTCCCATCTGAGGCGAGATGCGCAGAAGTCATTAAGGGAATAATAGAGCCGCCTGAGTGCCCGCTATACATGAAAACCTGTACACCCGCGACTCCGGTAGGCCCGACGATGGTGGGGGTTGAGGGAACCTGCAGGATCTGGGCTCAACATAAAGTCACGAAGAATTTTAGATGTAGGAGTGGCGTATGCCCGGTAAACTCTTGAGTGGAAACCTATTTCCCAAGCCGAATCCGTTGATTAATGGTGGATTCCGGTGACTGATAAGGGTTCAGAAGAACGCATCAGCCTCCTCCACGGAGGCGGAGGACTCTACATGCACAGGCTCATCAAAGAGCACATCGTTCCTAGATTTAAATCGAGGAGAAAAGATGTCGAGATCCCTTTAAGCTTTCTCGCAGACTCCGCCGTAGTCAATGAAATCGCCTTCACCACAGATTCCTATACGGTTAAACCGATTTTCTTCCCAGGAGGCGATATAGGGAGACTAAGTATCTCAGGGACGGTAAATGACCTAGCGGTCATCGGGGCCAAGCCTATCGCGATATCCTGTGCTTTAATCTTGGAGGAAGGATTTCCTCTGAAGAAATTAGATGAACTTTTGGAGAGCATGGAGAAGACCGCGGAGGAAGCCGGAGTCGACGTCGTAACGGGCGACACTAAGGTCATGGAGAGGGGAAAGCTCGAGGAAATTGTGATAAACACGGCTGGAATAGGGATACGGAATCCGCTGCTAGAAAAAAACCTTAAGAAGGTCGTGGAAGGGGATGGGAGATCCCTGAATTCTAGATGGCTTGATCCGAGGAATATCCGGCCG
>QMUP01000002.1 GCA_003660635.1 Candidatus Wolframiiraptor sp. | reverse complement strand
TGAAATACTCCACGGGCGGGGCCATGGGGTTATTCGTCCCGCCTCTTAACTCGACCTCGACCGGGGCGCGGCTGAAGGCCATAGCCGGCATAAGGCTCTGAAGCATTAAAGTCGTGCTTCCAGCCGTTCCTGCATCAAATGACAGCCTGCCACCTCCAAGCCCCCTAGGTCTAAAGGTGATCTCCATGGATCCGACCTTTAACCCCGTAACCTCTGCGGATGAAAGGGCGGCCAGCGCCTTAACGCCTGTTAAGTGTTGAGGCCTCAGCCCAGGCTTACTCCTCTTCGCCCGGATATTGTATATTCTAACGGGTTTGAGAAGCACGGCGGATAGGGCCACAGCGTTTCTCAGAATCTGGCCCCCGCCTTCACCCATGGAGCCATCTACTTCTACGAGTTCCCCCGCCATCCAAGCCCGATTCTATTAGAGCAAATATTAGGTTATCGCGTAGATCTGGTGACGACCACGGCGGCCGCCTCGAGCAACTTTTCGGCGAAAGTTTTCTCGGCGTTAATGAGCCTCGCGAGCTCATCTGGATCGTATTTGGAGAGTTGGGCCAGAGTCACTATCCCTTGATTCCCCAGGCTCGCCACCTGCTCTTCGGAGAGGAACCTCAGCATGGTTATGGGGTAGAGCTTGTATTTGGCGACTATGTCACCGAGCGCGAACGCCCGGGGATATTTCCAGCCCATGTATTTTATTCCCTTGCATCGCGCATATCGCTCGGCGTGGAGTGAGATCTTGGTATTGCAGGCGAGGATCGCGGAGGTGAAAGCGTAGTGATGTAAACCGAGCCGGTAACCTTCCCGGAGATCTTCTAAGGTGGCCCAAAGCTGTAAAACGGTATCTAACCCCGTGTAGGTATGCGGGTTTACGTGATGCTTTACCTCCACGACCAAGACTTCATCGCCCATAAAGGCTATTCCATCTATCTCATGACCGACGCAGCGACCCTCCAAAACCCTCCCAGGCTCGACCAAATATCCAATCGCCTTCAAGACCAATCGTATATATTCCTCGAAATCAGGTTTAGACCTCATCCTCGAGATCGCCTCCCGGAGGTCTCCGATGTGCTCGAGCTCGGGTCTCGACTTCCTCGCCAATTCATGGATTAAGGACAAGATCTTCGATGTTGGAATACCATCGTAGATCGATTTTGAAACTTCCTCGGCAACGGCCTCGGCCTCCTCCGGATCCAGCCCCAGATGTAACGCCGTCCTCACAACCTTAGATCTATCGAATGGCTCAAGTCTACCATCCGCCTTCCTTACCTGAATCACGTCGAAATAGTCTAGATGAATGTTTTTAATTGTTTTAACGCGTGGGGCAAAATCTTATTTCGGAGGAAGTTTGCGCTCAGAGTAGGCGATGATGAATCCTGGCTGCCCGAAAATATGAGGAGCGATAAAAGCGCTGAGCCGTAGATTAAAACTCGGGGAGAAAGCGTGAGGCCTATAATCGCGCTTCTGACGGATTTCGGCCTTAGAGATCCATACATAGCCCAAGTGATGGCGGTAATACTCTCCTATTGCAGGGACGCGGCGATAATCGATGTCACCCATGATGTCTCAGCATTCAACGAGCTTCAAGCCGCCTTCATCCTAAAGATAAATGCGCCGTACATGCCGCCGGGGACAATCCACGTCTCCGTCATCGATCCCGGAGTTGGATCTAAGCGGCGGAGCATAATAATTGAAACTAGAAGAGGAGATATCTTCATAGGGCCGGATACGGGGTTCATGATCCCCGCCGCAGAAGAGCTAGGGATAAATGCGGTATACGTGATAGATGATTCAAAACTTCCGCCGAGGATCTCGGAAACGTTTCACGCGAGAGATGTCTTCGCGCCGGTAGCCGGGATGATAGCTTCGGGAAAAGATGTTAGAGAACTTGGACGGGAGGTCTCCGACTACGTGAGATTCAAGCTTCCTGAACCTAAGATCTCAGAAGACGAAATCGGGGTAACGGTCATGCACGTAGATAGATTCGGTAACGTAATCACGAATCTAAAGTCGCGTGAATCACCACTCAGGGTGGGAGAGAGGATAAGGGTCAGCATGAAGGATGAGGAAATCACATGCGAATTCGTGAAATCATACGCATACGTGGGCGTGGGAGAACCTCTACTCACAATCGGGGGATCGGGTTACGTCGAATTCTCGATTAACCGTGGAAGCGCCGCCGAGAGATTCGGCCTAAGACCCGGAGATAAATTGAGGCTCATCCGCTTAACTACCCATTAGGAGGGCCTTAGGAAGCGGGTACTTTCAGATTTTACCATGGTAAGAGTTAAGAGTTGGAATGGGGTTAGTGGTGCCGGGTTTTAGATAATGGCTCAAAGGTTCCCATATCCCGGTGCGACCACGATCGGCATCAAGACTAAGGACGGAGTAGTTCTAGCATCGGAGAAAAGGCTCACCTACGGATATTTCGTGATGAGCAAAAATGTTCGGAAGCTGTTCCAGATAACCCCTAAGATCGGGGCGGCATGCGCAGGTTTCGTTGGCGATATGCAGAGTCTCATCAGAGATGCCCAGGCAGAGATAAACCTCTACAAATTAATTAACAGGAAGGAGCCCCAGGTTAGAACCGTCGCGAAAGTCCTCTCTAATTACCTATTTGGGAGCAGATTCCTGCCTTACTTAACGGAAACGATCGTCGGGGGATTCGACGCGGCAGGTTCCCACATAATAGTTTTAGATCCATTGGGATCCATGATTGAAGATGACTACGCGGTGATAGGCTCCGGCGCCGAAATAGCCATCGGCGTGATTGAGAGCAGCTATAAGCCGGATCTCAGTCTAGAGGAGCTTAAAGAACTCGCGATTAAAGCTGTAAAGGCTTCGATAGCTAGGGATGCCGCTAGTGGAAACGGGATAGATATACTCTTATTCACGCAAGAGGGCTTGAAGGTTAACGAGAGCATCCCGCTATAGTTTCATTAATCTGCCGCCACTAAATCTAATAGACATCGATGGAGCCAATAGACTTGCTGACGATAAAGGGTAGAATCTTGTTATTCCTCGCAGAGCAGGGTGGCATAGCGAGGGAACTACCCATCTCGACCGTCAAGCTCGCCGAAGAACTCAAAATTTCCCAACAAACCGCGTCAAGGGTTCTGATAGAATTAGAGCGCGCGGGACTTATCGAGAGGGCGGGCATCGGGAGGAAACACGTGATAAAGCTTACGGAAGAGGGGTTGAAAGAGCTCCTTGAGATGTATACGAGCTTGAAAAGGGTTTTTGAGACGCCGGTCGAGGTCGAGCTTGAGGGGTACGTGTTCTCGGGTCTGGGGGAGGGAGCTTACTACCTCCAAATACCGTACTATGCCCGGAAATTCGAGGAGAAGTTGGGCTTTAAGCCCTATCCCGGAACCCTCAACATCAGATTAACGGGAAGGGATCAGGTCTTGAGGAGACTTATGGTGGAGAAGGCGGCGGATATCGAGATAGAAAGCTTCAGCGACGAGCGGAGATCTTACGGCGGGGCGAAGTGCATAAGAGCTCTAATGAATGGGGAGGAGGAAGTCGCGATAATATTCGCTGAGAGAACCCATTACCCCAAAGAAGTAGTCGAGGTGATAGCCCCAATATGTCTGAGGGAGAGATTTAAACTCAGAGACGGAGACAAGGTGACACTCAAGGTGAGAGTGTCGCCGATAAACCTGTAATCAAATCGCTATGAATCATGTTCCCTTCGATAGATGAGCACGCCGTCAATAAACGCTGCAACCACCCTTAAACTCTTATCTAACACGGTCAAATCCGCCCTCGCCCCGACCTTAATCTCACCCAAATCACGTTCCCCAAGTATGTTCGCTGGATTTATCGTCATAAATCTGAGAGCATCTTCCAGCGGTATTCCAACGTCGAATACCAAGTTTCGTAAGGCTTTGTCTAAGGTAAGAACGCTCCCAGCTAACGTTTTCCCATCCATGAGATACGCGGCGTCACCCTTCACGAGAATCTCTCGATCAGCGATCTGATGAATGCCTTCGGACAACTCTGCGGCAAGCGCATCCGTAATGCAGACAACCTTATCCTTAGGCTTCAGCATACAAGTTAACCTTATGGCCGTTGAACTTAGGTGAACCAGATCCGCGATCAACTCCACGGAAACCTCCGGGTCCTCAAGAGCGGCCCCAACTATACCCGGATCCCTGTGATGAAAAATTCTCATGGCGTTGAATAGGTGAGTAACGTGAGAAGCGCCAGCCCCTATCGCCGCCCTAGCGGCCTCATAACCTGCATCTGTGTGGCCCAGCGCAACGCGGACGCCCCGCGAGAGAATGTATTTTATTAATGGAATTGCTCCGGGGAGCTCGGGAGCTACCGTCATTAGCTTAAGCATTCCATCTGAGCTGTTATAGATCTCGTCGAAGAGTTCCCGTGATGGATTTTTGAAATACTTCTCGTTCATGGCGCCGGGTTTCCTAGGGCTCACGAAGGGGCCCTCTAGATAGATCCCGAGTAACCTCGCGCCCTTAAGCTGTCTATAACGGAGCGAGGCGATGGCCTTAAGCGAGCGTGTGAGTAGGTCTGGATCGCATGAGTGGAGTGCGGGGAGAAAGGAGGTGACGCCATGTCGAACAAGCGCTTCAGACATTTTCTCAATCGATTTAGGTTCTGCATCCGCCGTGCAGGCGCCGCTTATCCCATGAATGTGCATGTCTATGAAACCCGGGACGATTATATCTTCTGAAAAATCGAGGATCTCGAGGGACCTATCTGCTTTAGACTCTCTCCTAGTTTTTATCGCGGCGATTCTCCCATCCCTTACAAGAATAGCTCCATTAGATATGCGGATTTTCGGCGTGTAGATTTTCCCAGCTATGATCATGAATTCTTTAGGCACGAGTTTAAGGAACTCTAGATCTAATTTATATTTGCTGGCGAATTTTTAGAGATCTGTTTTCGAGAAGATGCGCAATATCTTTTCCACGATCTCGGTTGTGCTTGAGTGATCGGATGAGAAGTACTTTTCCGCCTTCACTATCTCTAACTTCAGTCCGCGTTTCTCCGCGAATTCCTTAAACTGCCTCATTAATTCATCTTGATCGTATCCGAAAACTATTATATCCGGTTTAACTTCCTCGATCACCTTTTCAAATGAGGGGGGATTGTATCCTAAGATTACTTCATCAACAGGTTTCAGCATCGAAACCAAATATTTCCTGGCCTCTTCGCCTAGAATCGGATCTCTTCCCTTTCGCCTCCTTATGGTTTCGTCCCTCGCGATCACCACCACTAGCCTAGAATTTTCTCCTCCGAGCTTCTTTGCCTCCTCAAAGAGCTTAACGTGCCCCGGGTGGAGTATTTCGAAGGCCCCCGCCGTCAATACGGTTTTACCTTTCCGCATTTCCAATCCATCATCATATACATTATCGTCCATTAATAACCCTCTCACCGGAGCCCCAAGTAAATTCTACTTTTCCCATGATCCTTAAAGCGTCTAAGAGTCCCTCAGCATAGGATATTGCGGCTAAAGCATCGAATAGATCGCCCGATTCCCAGAACCTCTCGGCGTCCTCGAGATAGCTCCTGGCCATATTAACCAAGTCTTCGGTTATGTCGTTTGAGAGATAACTCATTTCTTCTAAAGCTCTCCTGACATTTTCAAGATATTTCTCGATCCTCGAACTCCATAACCTAGGTGGCTTATGCTCGTCTAGGACCTCCGCATCGGCGTTTAGGATCGCTTTCAGCGCCTCTCTTTCCGAGAAATGTAATTCACCTGGGAAAATTATACTATGAGGGGGAGGGGGATACTTCCTCTGGGACGCGTCACGGAGCCTTCCCGCCCACTTGAACTCATCGTCGAACCCTATTCTAGCCAAGCATATTACGAGCCTATCCTCATGGAGGATCCCCAACCCAAACTTGTCCTCGGCTCTCAATAGTAGTTCGATGGCTTCTGGTATCGTGAGCCCCCCATCAGCAGTATCTAACAGAACTAGGGTGTGGAGCCCGCGCTCCATGTTCTCGGCTATCACCCTATAACAGGTCTCGACGCCGATGCCGCTCTTCGGTATCGTCGTAACCCTTCCGAATTTATATGCGTGAAGACAGGAGGCTGAAACGGCGGCGCAGTAGATGGAGAGCCCATGGATCACCTTAAAACTTATCCCCTTCTTCGCGGCTTCCGCAATTATCGAAGTATGAGTTGTAGCTATTAGGGGGTCTCCGGGGATGAGTATGCCAACTTCCATTCGCCCCGCTTCTCGAATTATATCAGAGACTTTTTCTTCAAGCATTCTACGATCCGCTTTGACGAGCCTTTCGCCGAGCCCTTTCGATAACTCTTCTAGAAATGAATCCTCAATGAAACTAGTATAGGTGTCGAGGTAAATCTTGTCGAGGGACTTGGCGGTTTCTAGGGCTTCTAACGTGAGTTGGCGAGACGTTCCTAAACCTAAACCGATCAAGTATATCGTCATCTCATTCACCGCCTTTAGATTTTCGTGAGAGACGCTGAGCCATAGCGGCATACGCGATCAATCTGGCGATCCTCAGTGGTTCTGGTACTTTCCCGAAGATCGTGAAGCGGTTTACAAGCCTCGCGGCATCCTCTTGATCTATCCCGAGTGCCCTGAGGTAAACCTTAAACCCATTCTTATTCGATATCTCGAATCTCGGTCCATTTCGCTCGTATATTTCGACCCTTCTTTCCCAGTCATCTGGGAAATATTTTATGAAAAACTCCTTGATGCCCCTTGTGGGGTTATAGCTCACCGCTATAATGGGGATCCCCGTTTCTTGATGAAGTTTCTCTAAATCTATCACGTTGAACCAGCTTATTATGCATCCATTAAGCATTATCGCCATGATATCATCTCGCTTGAGAGAATGATACATCTCCAGGATTTTCTCCGTAGCATCTAGTCCACCGACTGTGCACTCCCCTAAGACTACGCCGTCTATTATGAAATCGCCGCGCATCACGACCCCAGCCAGGGAGGCCATTCCACCTATATCTTTTCTGAAGCTCTCAGCGATTCCTAGGACCCTAATCCCCCGTTTCTCCAGCGTCAATTCCGTCGAATAAACGGCGTCTCCCCGTTATCTCTCTTGCGGTTGAACCCCTCCGCTCTTCCTAAGTTTCTCTAAGATCTCCTTCGCGCGATCCACTCTAATGCACTTCTCGCGCACCATTATCTCAGCCACCTTATCGACCTCGTCACCGACGGCTCCGGCCATCACCGCAATATTCTTCGCATGCAGTGACATGTGACCGGCTTGAATCCCCTCAGCGGCGAGCGCCCGAAGCGCTGCTAAGTTCTGCACGAGACCTACCGCCGCGATTACCTCCGCGAGTTCCTGCGCCGTTTTCACTCCGAGTATCTTCAAAGAAATCCTAGCAAGTGGATTCGTTTTCGTGGCTCCGCCGACTATGCCGACCGCGAGCGGCATCTCGAGCGTCCCCACTAAGTAGCCCTTGTCATCCAGCTCCCATCTGCTGAGAGGCCTATACCGGCCATCCCTCGCGGCATAGGCGTGTGCACCGGCCTCAACCGCCCTCCAATCGTTTCCCGTGGCTATCACGACCGCGTCCACGCCATTCATTATTCCTTTGTTATGGGTTGCGGCGCGATATGGGTCGGCGTCGGCGAAGGCCCACGCCTCCACTATTCCCTCCGCGACCTCCTTGCCGCCTACCGCTTCTGGGGGGACCCTTGTCCAGGCCCTTACCAGCCTCTTGTCGGCGAGATTCGAGATTATCCTGAGCCTGAATCTTCCACCTGCTATGGATGCGATCCTAGGTGCGACGGCCTCGGCCATGGTGTTTACCGCGTTTGCGCCCATCGCGTCTTTCACGTCAACTATTAGATGGACTACTACCATGGGGCCGACCTTGGATTCTAGGACTCTGACCTCGAGGTCCTTAGCCCCGCCGCCGAGCTTCACGAGCACCGGGTCGCGTTCATTCGCCAACTCGATGATCTCATCCTTATTCTTGAGGATCTCGAACCGCGCCCTATATGGATCCTTGACCCCGAGCACCTGTATCTGCCCTATCATCAAGGAGCCCGTGCTCATCGTGAAGACGCCGCCGCCAGCCCTCGTCATCTTCGCGGCATTGGAGGCGGCGGCCACTACGGATGGTTCCTCGATTACCATGGGGATTAGGTAATCCCTTCCGTTTATGAGGAAGTTGACGGCGATTCCGAGGGGGAGCTGGAATGCCCCTATCACGTTCTCGATCATCCTATTCGCGGTCGCTTCATCTAGTCCTCCGAACCTTCTCAGCAGATCCATCTCTTCCTTGGTTAATCCCGCAAATTCAGCTACAATCCTGAGCCGTTCTTCCGGAGATAGCTTATAGAACCCCGGTATCCTACTGGTCTTGGACATCGCGATCCAGTCGATCCGTCTCATGTTTAAGTGTTACCCGTCAATAGCCGATCTCCCTGAGCTTCTCAGAGAGCTTCAAAGCCGATCTCGATAAGTCCTCACGTATCTCCTCGAACTCGATTATCTCTATAACGCCTGATCGACCGAGTTTGGCGGGGACCCCGATCGCGACGCCTCTTAACCCATATTCGCCGTCTAAGACTATTGAGGCGGGGAGTATTTCCCGGGAATCGGTGACAATGGCCTTGGCCATCCGATAGATTGAGGCCGCGGGGCCGAAGATCGTCGCGCCCTTTCTCTCGATGACCTCCATAGCAGCCCTCCTAACCGCCTCTTCAAACCCCTTGTCTTCACCGAATATGAACATGCCATCGCCGTGTTCTCCTAGGACGAGGCCATGCGTCGGCCGACGTACTATGCTCTTCAGCCTCGAGGTATCGAGGACGCCGCCCATCCCAATAACCCTCTCCCTCGGAAAACCGGTTTCTCTCCAGAGGATGTAGGTCATGAGATCGACGGGATTAGTCACGACGAGTACCACGGACCCGCGGCAACGTTGCCCGAGCTCCTTTGCCACCGCCCTCATTATCCCCGCGTTTTTCTGGAGTAAGTCTAGTCTCGACATCCCCGGCTTCCTTGGGACACCGGCCGTAACTACTATGAGGTCACAGCCCTCTATCAACGAATAATCGGCTCCCCCGCGGATCTCAATGGGTTTATCTAAGGCGTAGCTCGCATGTAGGAGGTCTAATGCTTCACCCTTTGCCAGCTCTTCAAGGATGTCCACAAGCACGAGTTCATCGATTTCCAAATTATTGATCAAGGTATAGGCCGCTGTGCTGCCGACTCTTCCAGCCCCGATAAAGCCAACTTTCACCAGATCGACCTCCAGGAGGTGAAAAAGAGTTTGATAAAAGAAAAAATTTCTGATAGAAACTACGGGGAATGCGGTTACTTCTTCTCTCCCATCGCCTTTCTCAGCATTTCAACGGCTCTCTTGGCTTCCTCGATGGATGAGGCGTCTTCAAGGGTTGTAATATCGCCTAGTTGACTTCCGCTTACAACGGCCTTCAGCAACCTCCTCATGATCTTACCGCTTCTCGTCTTCGGCAGCGAGGAGACAAAGTATACGGCCTCTGGGGTTGCCACGGGTCCTATCGCCTTCCTGATCCACATCACGAGCTCTTTCCTCAGCTCCTCACTGGGCTCATAACCCGACTTCAGGATGACGAAAGCCACTATAGTTTCTCCTTTAACCGGATCTGGTTTACCTATCACCGCGGCTTCGGCGACGGCTGGGTGGCTGACGAAGGCGCTCTCGAGCTCCGCCGTTCCGATCCTGTGGCCTGCGACCTTGATCACGTCATCGGCTCTACCCATCAGCCAGAGATATCCCTCGTCATCCTTCATCGCGTAGTCTCCGGTGTAATAGACCGCTGGTGGCTGTATCTTGAACTCCAGCTTCTTATTTGGCTGGAACTTGGACCAGTAAACGCTCTTGTAGCGCTCTGGATCCCTCCATAAGGTCATCAGCATTCCAGGCCAAGGTGATAGTATAACGAGGTAGCCCCTCTCAAACGGCCTAACGGGTTCTCCATCCTCGTTCACTACCTCGGCATGGATCCCGGGCAGCGGGAAGGTCGCGGAACCAGGCTTCAGCGGCACTAAGTCGATTCCGGCGGCTGGTGAGATCATGAAACCCCCGGTCTCGGTCTGCCACCAAGTATCAATTATTGGACACCTCTCATTCCCTATCACCTCGTAGTACCATTTCCAGGCCTCTGGGTTTATGGGCTCGCCGACCGTTCCGAGGATCCTGAGGCTGCTGAGATCGTGCTTCTTCGCCCACTGTTCACCGAATTTCATGTGCATCCTTATCGCGGTTGGTGCGGTGTAGAACGCCGTTACCCCATATTTCTCTACAATCTCCCACCACCTATCCGGAGCGGGGTAATCGGGAGCGCCGTCATACATTATCTGAGTTAGTCCGTGGAGTAGCGGTCCATAGACTATGTAGCTGTGGCCGGTGATCCAACCTATATCCGCCGTACACCACCAAATGTCATCCGGTTGTAGGTCAAAGGCCCATTTCAGGGTGGCCCAAACCCACACGAGGTAGCCGCCGGTGCTGTGGACTACTCCCTTAGGCTTCCCCGTGGTCCCGCTGGTGTAGAGGATGAATAGTGGATCTGTGGACTCCACGGGCTCGGGTTCGCAGTAGGGTTCCGCCTCCTTCATCAAGTCATCCCACCAGTAGTCCCTTCCCTCGGTCATCGGGACATCTTCCATCCCGACCCTCCTAACCACGATGACTTTCTCCACGGTCTTCGTCTGCTTCAACCCCTCGTCCGCCGTCTTCTTCAGCGGGATCACCTTACCCCTTCGATAGAGACCATCCGCCGTGATCAGCAGCTTCGCCTCAGCATCATTTATCCTATCGGCAAGGGCGGTGGCGCTGAATCCTGAGAAGACTACGCTGTGGAGGGCGCCTATTCTGGCGCATGCTAGCATCGCTATCGGGAGTTCGGGCACCATGGGGAGATAGATTGATACCCTGTCACCCTTCTTTACTCCCAGCTTCTTTAACACGTTGGCGAACTTGTTAACTTCTTTCCATAGCTGATAGTAGGTGAGGGCCCGGGTTGATCCTTCTTCTCCTTCCCAGAAGATGGCCACCTTATTCTTAATCCCCTTTTTCAGGTTTACATCGAGCGCGTTATAGGATGCGTTGAGAACTCCGCCCACGAACCACCTAGCAAACGGGGGGTCCCACTCGAGAACCTTTTCCCATCGCTTAAACCAGTGGAGGTTTTCCGCTATCTCTGACCAGAAATTCTCAAGGTCTTCAAAGGCCCTCTTCTGGTATTCCTGTAATTTCTGCCCATAATATTTGGTCTTAGCTTCCACAGTAGTCTCAGATGAAGTGCTCTTCTCGCTCATACTAAAGGCACCTACCTTCGTCCGTGTGACGATGAGTCCATCTAAAAAGGATTTCTCCGAATATCTCGGCGAATTTTTAGAGAAGCCACATGTTTATCTAGCACGATAACTCCTTGTCACTTGATGAAGAAAAACCTGCGGGAGGAGCACGGTATAGAAATCGTGGAAACAAAGCCCATCGAGGATAAGGAACTCGTCTTTCTCGAGGGATTTCCGGATGTCGGCCTAGTGGGCACGATAGTCACATCGTATCTAATAGACAAGCTCGGACTCGAGGAAGTCGGATACATCAACGCGGAGCTCCTGCCCCCGATCATCGCTGTGAGGGAGGAACGGCTTAAGGAGCTATTGAGGATCTATAGGGGCGGGAAAATAGTGGCGATAATATCCGATATACCTCTGCCGGCATCCCTCGCGAAGCCTATGGCATACACATTAATGAATTGGGCTAAATCAAAAGAGCCCGAGTTATTCATCTCCCTCTCGGGCCTACCCGAGCCGAATAGACTGAACATCGATAAACCCGGGGTATTCGTGTTAGGTTGCAAACCCGAGTTAACCGAAAGACTGGTAAGAGTAAATGGAGTGAATAAATTCAAGGAGGGATTCATCGCCGGGGTGAAGGGGATGTTGCTGAGGGAGGGATGGAAGCTGAATGTGAATACGGCGATAGTCCTTGCCCAATCGCATTATAACTACCCGGATCCAGGAGCAGCAGCGGAGATAGTCCTTTACTTATCGAAGCTCTTGAAACTCGAGGTTGATGTGGCCCCCCTGCTTGAAAGCGCTGAAGAATTAAAGCTCAGGCTGAGAGATCTTATGAGGAGAACTGATCAGATGATGCATGGTGTACAGAAGGCGAAGGAATTGGAATTGCCTCCCGTCTACCTGTGAGGTGATGTGAGGTGGAGAGGAAGCCCCTCTGGAGGATAATCCTCGACGAGGTCAGGAGGATGGAGGCTGAGGTAAATAAGATGGAAGAGGAGATTTTCAAGATGATAAAAGAGGCCGAGGGGATGAGGAAGTGCATAACGCCACTCTACAATCTCTATGAATCCGGAGACGAGGTAATCCTCACCGCCGACCTCCCCGGAGCAAACAAAGAAGAGATAGAACTCGTGGCCGGCGAAGATTATTTCAAGATCGAGGCTCCTTGTAGGTCGCCCGTTAGGAAAATACAGGAAGGCAGATATATCCTGCACGTCCGATTGCCTGTTAAGATCGATCCCGAGACCATTAGGGCGAGATACAAGGAGGGGGTCTTAGAGGTCGTAGCGAAGAAGAAGATCACCGGGTACAAAATTAAGGTGGAGTAGCTAGGGAACGGACGATAGCGGTCCAGGCTTTGGCAACGTTATCAGGATTGTAGCCTCCACCACCCATCGCCATAATCCTACCATGACATTTCTCATGCGCTAACTTGTGGAGCTGGCTGGCGACAAATGCGTGAACTTCTTCGGTGTAGTTTAAGCCCGTGAGGGGGTCGCCCATCAAGCCATCCGCGCCGGCTTGAAGTAGTATGAATTCGGGGCTCGACTGGCTTAAGAAGTCTCGTGCAAAGTCTTCCCAAGCCTGCTTAAACTCCTCAACACCAGCCCCTGGGAGAAACGTAACATTTAGCTTTGTGCCAACAGCTTCACCCCCGCCCCGTTCGTGCTCAAAGCCCGTCCCTGGGTAAAGTGTTCTGCCGCTTTGATGGAAATCAAGTATGCGGACTCTTTTATCAAAATAGAAGGCATAAAAAACGCCATCCCCATGATGGGCATCTATATCGACGTACAGAATCTCTCTAAGCCCTACCTCATCTAAAAGATATTTTATCGCGATGGCGACGTCGTTAAAGATGCAGAATCCGGCAGCGCCATCCTTCTTGGCGTGATGAAGCCCTCCAACTGGATTGAATCCGTGATCTATTTCGCCGTTCAATATGAGATCTATCAGCTTCAAGGTCGAGCCCACAACGTAGAGAGATGCTTCATAGCATCCCTTAAATGCGGGGGTATCTCCGTAGTCTAAGTATCCTTTCCCGCTGTTAGAGTATTCCTTTACAAAATCAACATACCTTTTGTCGTGGAAGAGCAACACACGATCGACGGCGGCCATCTCAGGCTTAATTTTCACAACCTGGTCTCCAATCGCTTTCTCCAGTTTATCCAATTCATTTAGGAAGGGAATTATCCTATCGCTTCTGAATGGATGTGGGGTTGGAAAACTATAGAGGAGCAGTTCTGGGCCATGGATTACGCCTACTTTACACTTATCCCTCGGACCCGAGGTAGTCAACGTCCTCTCCTCACCTGAGAAAACGCTCGAAGTAAGATTATTTATGTGGTGATATATTGCTGTTACTCAGCTTTTCCCAGAGGGAACTTTGAGTATTTTCCCGGAAAGCTGATATTCTTTGGATGACGTTAAAGAATATATGCCGAGAATTCGCTCTATTTTATTGAATGAGGCGAAAAATCAACATCGACAATAAGGATCTGAAGATACTCTCTATTCTCCAAGAAGATGGGAGGGCCCCTTACTCGGAGATCGCGAGAAAGATGGGTATGAGTGAGGCCGCCGTTTATTCTAGAATCCAGAAGCTTATCAAAAACCACGTAATAAAAAAGATACAAGCCATCTTAGATCCCGAGAAGTTAGGATATAAGGTCACGGCGTTTATCTCCGTAACCGCACAGCCGGCCAAATATAATAAGGTCCTCGAGGCTCTATCGAAGCTTTCCGAGATCTTAGAAATACACGATGTCACGGGTCAACATTATTGCCTCGTTAAGGTGAGAACGCGGGATAAGGAGGACCTTGCTAAGATCCTGGATAGGATAGGGACTTTGGATGGCGTGACTTCTACCGAAACGAAGATTGTGTTGAGGACTATTAAGGAGAATTACGATCTTCCAATTTAATTCCGAGAATTGGAGAAGAGCTCATTAACTAATTCACGGAGATCCTTGAAGACGTAAGTGGGTTTAAGATCGCTTGGGATCTTCTCGAGATCGCTCTCCTTCGTAATTCCCGTTAAGACTAGGGCCGTATCAGCTCCAATACTTTTACCAGCTCGAACATCGGTGTCAATTCTATCTCCGACGACGAGTACTTCGGAAGGATTCATCTTCAATTTCTCCAACGCGATATCCATTATTATCCTCGACGGTTTGCCTATTATTATCGGCTCGACGCCCGTCATGACCTTAAATGGAGCTATAATCGCCCCTGAGCCGGGTTCGAGCCCATCCTTTCCTGGGTGAGTTACATCCGGGTTGGTTCCTATGAACACCGCGCCGTTTAGGATCGCCCTTAGACCAGCTTTGAGCTTCTCGTAGTTGATCTCTCTGTCGTGGCCCGCGATGACGTATTCTGCTTGCTCCCATTCGTTTAAGCCGAGGACTTTATGACCAAGTTTCTCACAATACACCTTAACACCCTCGCCGGCGATCACCAATACCCTGCTCGGCCCAGATCTCGAGTAAATATACAGAGCGGTCGCTTCGCCAACTGTCAAGAAGTCATCAAGGTCGCAATCAATGCCCATTCGCCGAAGCATTTCCGCGCAATCTTCGGAGGTCTTTCTCGGATTATTCGTCACGTAGAGCGTCTTAACACCTAGGTCACGTAATCTCTTCAAAGCGTCTGCCGCGCCAGGCGTGGGCTCTTCTCCCACATATACGCAGCCATCCAAATCCATTATTATACCTCGGTATTTCATCTTCCGACGTCACCAGCATGCGTGCTCTTAAAATCAAAACAACCTTATTATTTTGGATTTTTGTTCTCACAGTTGGAGTAGTGTTAGGATGAGCGCCGCCTATAGGAGACTGATCAGGAAATTGACCGTCGAGAACCTCTGGCTATACGTGTTGAGCCTCTTGAAAAGGGAGCCCCTCTACGGATATGAGGTGGGAGAGAAGATAAAGAAAAACTTCGGATTCAAGCCCGGAAAAGTAACCTGCTATATAGTTTTACATAAACTGGAATCGGAGGGATTAATTTCCTCTAAACATTCCCCTGAAAAAACTAGAAACACCAGAAGCCTGGGACCGCAGCGAAAATACTATGTATTGACCGCCAAGGGAGAAAAGGCGTTGGAGCGGGCCAAATCATTTTTAAAGAAGCTTTCGCAGGAACTCTAGTTCATGGTCGTAAACTATTTCATGGCCATGAAACAGTTATATATTAAACACCCACATATTAGTTGACATGACCAAAGTAAAAGTTGCGATTATAGGGGTTGGTAACTGCGCTTCGGCGCTGGTCCAGGGAGTGTATTATTACAGGGATGCTGATGATAATGAATTCGTACCGGGGTTAATGCACGTTAGGCTTGGGCCATATCACATAAGCGACATCGAATTCGTCGCCGCCTTCGATATAGACAAGAACAAGGTTGGGAAGGATCTCTCGGAGGCGATATTCGCTCCTCCAAACTGTACGAGGAAGTTCGCGGATGTCCCGAAGCTCGGCGTTGAGGTGATGAGGGGGATGACTCATGATAGTATAGGAAAGTATCTGCATGGAGTCGTCGAGAAGCACCCCTCTCCAACCGTGGATGTCGCCGACGTCTTGAAGAGCGCGGGAGCAGATGTCGTCATTAATTTCCTACCTGTTGGAAGCGAGTCGGCGACCAAGTGGTACGTCGAGCAAGTTCTGGAGGCTGGTACAGCCCTCGTCAACGGCATTCCGGTCTTCATCGCGAGGGAGCCCAGATGGCAGTCGATATTCGAGAAGAGGGGGATACCGCTGATCGGAGACGATGTCAAGAGCCAGGTCGGCGCCACGATCCTACATAGAACCCTCGTCAAATTGTTCGTCGACAGGGGCGTCAAGATCGAGAGGACTTACCAACTGAACTTCGGAGGGAACACGGACTTCCTGAATATGCTGGAGAGGGAGAGGCTGGCATCCAAGAAGATCTCCAAGACCTCGGCGGTCGCCAGCCTGATACCCTATGACCTCGGCGAGGAGAACATCCACATCGGGCCAAGCGACTACGTTCCATGGCTCACGGATAGGAAATGGTGCTACATCAGGATCGAGGGAACGGCGTTCGGCGGATGTCCGCTAAACGTCGAGGCAAAGCTCGAGGTCTGGGATAGCCCAAACTCTGCCGGTGTTGTGATCGACGCGTTGAGGTGCGCGAAGATCGGGAAGGACAGGGGAATCGGAGGAGTGTTGATAAGTCCCTCGGCCTACTTCATGAAGAGCCCACCGATCCAGTATCCAGATGATGTCGCGAGACAGATGGTCGAGGAATTCATCGAGGGAAAGAGGGAGCGCTGAGAAGGTTAGGAGAAATCCTCTAACACCCTGAAAACATTCGATAACCTACTAAGCGACTTCTTTTTTTCTATAAAACTCAATCCAGAGGATTTTATGGCGTCAACCAATTCATAAAGCCATTTATCTTCACCCATCCTCATCGGGACCTCCCTGAACAAGATCGCGGGATCATTTAGGCTGGGATAGACATCGTAGAGTTCGATTGAAGCGGCGGCGAGAAATCTTATGGTCGCCGGACCCACTCCCTGAAGTGATAGGAGTTCTTCAAAGCTCGTTGGCGCATTTCTATTAATTTTCAGGAGGGTGGACCATTTTATCTTGGGAATACTGAAGGGGCATTTTCTCCCCTCATGCGCGTCGAAATCTAAGAGTGTGGACTGCCCGGGTGGAAGCCGTTCATACAGTTTTCTTAGGGAGGGAAGATCGTTGTTTACCGCCTCGACACATGTTATCCTCGCCTCGGAGCTCTCGCGATTAGTCATATCTATGACTAGGTCCTGTCTCTCCGTGGAGACTATTCCGCTGTGTGGTTCCTCGACAAAACTTCTCAGATTTACGGATGCCCAGTGATATCTCCTAACGAGGTTTGTTACGGGTTTTAATCCCTGTTGAATTATAACCCATTCTCCATCCTCAGACAGTATCATGAGATGTATGTAGAGCTCGAAGCCATCTTGGATCGCCGCGCTATCGACCTTCGCGACCATCCTGCTCGCATACTTCAACGCGGCTAAGGTTTTCTCATCAAACCCGAAGATCTCCGCAACGCGATCCAATTCTTCCGGTACTTTGTATCCTTTGGGTTTCTTGCCGCCGACTACCGCTAGCCCCATCTCCGGCCTGATAAAGTCCTTTAAGATGTTCGCGATTATCGAGGTCGCACCGCCCTCTAATTCGTCTAGATATGCTGAAGCCGCGAGGCCGTCGAAGAACACCGGTGAGGCGAGGCCGAACATGAATTTCTTTGCGCCGAAGAGCCCGATATATGATTCCACAATCTGGGTTAACGCCTTTTCAACTGCCCTGAAATACCATTTTGGTTTCGACGCGTAGAGGAGCCTCAGTTCTCGGAGGCCAGCGCGATACATCCGCAAGAATGGCCAAGTCCTAGGATTAATTCATTCCGGTTTCGAAATATCTCGAGATATACGCGGGTTCGCATGGGATATTACCTTCTCCTAATTTTCAAGTAAATGGAGTAGCCTATGGAGATCAAGGTGGGGATGACGAAGATGTATAGGAGGAAGGTCTTCTCAAGAAAGGGGAGAATATAAAGAATTATTGTTATGATCGCGAGGATTATTGAGGAAATAATCCAAGAACTTTCATCGTCTAACTCAGACCGCCTGTTCTTCAACGGATCTCAACAGCTCCCTTAATGGGATATCAACATATGTTCCGTCGGGTCTCCTTCTTCTGATAATTATCGGTAGAACTCCTGCCTCAAACTCCCTCTGAGCTATGTCGATCGGCGTGTCACCAGGCCTTATCTCGACCAGCGGGAAGGCTCCGAGTGAAAGTTGAAGTGCTCGGCCGGCGATTATCCTCGCCTTCTCGTAGCGTGTCAGCGGCTGCCTATACGGATCAGTTATCCTATTACTCCTCAAAGGAGTACTCTTCCTGCCCTTCTTCTTTGCCTTTCTTCTTCTCCTCGAGCCTCGATGCCGCGATTATGTCGTCGATCTTCAAGATCATCGCCGCGGCTTCGACGGCTGCCTTTATCGCCTGCTTCTTGACGAGTAGTGGTTCTAAGACTTCGAGCTTGTACATGTCATCGATCTTTCCTTCAAAGACGTTTATGCCGGCCCATTTCTCTCCCTTCTTATGCCTGGCCCTCAGCGAGACTATTATCTCGATCGGGTCTAGTCCGGCGTTCTCCGCGAGCTGCATCGGGATGACCTCGAGTGCCTCGGCAAATTTCTCGACGGCTAACTGCTCTTTCCCTGCCAGGGATTTCGCGAAGTCCCTTAGTCCTAGGGCGACCTCGACCTCCGGCGCGCCTCCACCCGCTACGATCTTGTTCTCGACTACGACGTCCTTTACGACGTTTAGGGCGTCTTTCAGAGATCTCTCGGCCTCATCGACGAGCCTCTTGGTTCCACCCCTTACGAGGATCGTTATCGACTTCGGGTTCTCACACTTCTCGATGAACACCATCTTGTCTTCTCCGACGCGCCTCTCCTCAACGAGCTTGGCCCTTCCGAGGTCTTTCTCGCTGAGCTCATCTATCCTAGTAACTATCCTCGCACCAGTCGCCTTGGCGATCTTCTCGACATCGGATCTCTTGATCCGCCTCACGGCGAGTATGCCCTTTCTC
>QMUP01000001.1 GCA_003660635.1 Candidatus Wolframiiraptor sp. | reverse complement strand
TGGCCAATTCATCGATCTTAGAGGAACTATATCCGCAGTAGATCTCGCATCTTTTCGGCTTTGAGGGCAATTCAACCTCCTTAACTTCAAATGCGTAGAGGGTGAGGGGAAATTTCCTACACATCGGACATGCCAGCAAATCCATGAGCCTGTACTTCATCCCCGCTTCTCCCTCCCCTCTCAGAATGTGGAATATGATCCCTCTAAGAAATTAAGGTTTATCAGAGGAGTGGTTCTTAACCGGATTGAACGAGTTTGGGCAATGACGTGAAGATCACCCCAATGAACTATCTTCCACTAATGCTCTCCCTAAGCCTAACTTGGGTCGTCACGATGTTAGCTAGCTATGCTAAGCTACGTTTTCCAAGACTACTTATCACACCCCTTGAAGAACCCGCGCCTTCGACTCCACCCGCTCAGGCACTAGTAAATCCAGCGCCTTACCTGAATACGCTCATCATCATAGGGTTGATCACGGCATCCGGCATACTCATACTCTATATCGCGAGAAAAAAGAGAAACTTATTCAAGATACTCGTGGGAGTCCTGATCTGGCTGATCTCATTCGGCGTGACCAGCATCTACGTCCTCAACCTCGCCCTAATACTCGGCTTCCAGCTACTCCGCCTCTGGCTTCCAATAGCGATCTTCGGCGCATCCCTCGTGACCTACACCCTCTTAATGAGAGGAGAATTAGCCTCCTCGATCGCGGCATCCTATATAGCCTCAGGCGCCGGCGGAACAATAGGCATGAGCATACCATACTGGACCTTCATAGTACTGGTCATCGGGATCTCGGCCTACGACATCCTCGCCGTTTACCGCGGACATCTCTCAACCCTAACGAAAGAAGACGCCTCCTCGCTAAGGGGGCTAACAATCGAGATAGGCGACATAGTAGTCGGAATGGGTGACCTCTTCTTCTACTCACTTACACTTGCTGCGATATTTTGGAACTTAGGGCTACTTCCGGCCATCGCCGCGATGATTTCGATTCTAATAGGGTATACCATTACGTTATATGCTTTAAAGAGGCGTCGTCTCCTACCCGGGCTCCCAATTCCTCTTATGTTAGCATTAGTAACGGGGTTCTTAGTTTTCGTCGCCAGCTGAAACTTCTATTAAATCTCGTCTTTTAAGAAACAGGCTGTATAATGACCGGGGGGCCCTTCTTCGAGCTCCGGCTCCCTCTCTCTACAGATATCTTTGGCATAGGGACATCTTGGACTAAATCGGCATCCAGGTGGTGGATTTAATAAATTAGGCGGCTCGCCTGGGACAACCTTGATTCTCCTAAATCTGTTACTGGGATCTGGATCGGGAAGTGCTTCAATAAGGGCTTTTGTATAGGGGTGTCGTGGATTGCTTATAATCTCCTTTGTGGGACCTACTTCAACGATTTTACCAGCGTACATTATGGCCGTTCTTTTACATAGATATTTCGCGGTGGCGAGGTCATGTGTGATATACATGAACGCTATTTGGTGCCTATTCTTAAGCTCATTTAAGAGATATAATATCTCAGCTCTAACTGACGCGTCAAGCATTGAGACGGGTTCATCCGCTACCACATATTCGGGTTTCAAGATCAACGCTCTCGCGATGGCAACTCTTTGTCTCTGTCCGCCACTGAGCATATGTGGATACTTACTAGCGAAAAGTTCTACGGGATTGAGCTTCACTTCCTCTAATGCTTTATAGATTAACTCGGTTCTTTCTTCTTTTTTGCGGATCCCATTAATGATTAAGGGCTCTTCAAGTATTCTGTAAACGTTGAAAGCAGGATTTAGGCTCGAATACGGATCTTGAAATATCATAGCTGTTTTTCGCCTAAATTCTTTCAATTCTTCTTCACGGCTGTGGGTTATCTCTTTCTCGTGAAAATAGATCTTCCCAGAAATGGGCTCTAGGACCCTCAGGGTTGTCCGGCCTAAGGTGGTCTTCCCACAGCCACTTTCCCCAACTATTGCCAATGCCTCGCCTCTATGGATGCTGAAACTAACCCCATCTACTGCTTTTACATAAGATACCGGCTTGAATAATCCTGTTTTAACCGGAAACCAGGTCCTTAAATTCTCCACTCTTAATACGATCGCAGGCTCCACGCTCACTCTCCCCCATAAAGCCAACATGCGACGTGATCATTATCTACTTTAATTAAGGGTGGTTCTCGTCTCTTACAAATATCTTTAGCGAATGGGCATCGGAGATGGAATCTGCATCCTTCAGGAGGATTTACCAAATCCGGAGGGGCTCCCGGAATAAATTCCAAGACCTTTTCACTTCTCAGCGTCGGCACGCTACCGATAAGTTTCTGGGTATAGGGATGTCTCGGATTCTTGTAGATGGTTTCAGCGCTGCCTATCTCAGCGATCTTACCAGCATACATTACGGCAACATAATCCGCGAGTTCACTAGCCAAGGCGAGGTCATGTGTGATAAAAATATAAGAGAGTCGTTCCCTTTCCTTAAGGTCTTTAAGTAAATTCATGATATTCGCCTGGGTAAGCACGTCGAGAGCAGATGTTGGTTCATCTAAGATCACTAACCTAGGTTTCATTAGCAGCGCCATGGCAATTACAGCCCTCTGTTTCATTCCACCACTCAATTCATGAGGATAGCGATCTAACACGTACTCTGGTAAACCGACGTTTTTAACGGCCTCTCTAGCCTCGCGGAGTGCCTCCTCCTTTTTATATCCCGCGTGAATTAGTAACGGTTCGATTATCTGGTCCCCTACTTTAATTACAGGATTCAAGGTATTCATAGCTCCTTGAAAGACCATGGATATTTTTCTCCAACGGATCTTGGATCTCATTTCCTCGTCAGTTAGATCCATTAAGTTGACGCCGTCGAAGATTATTTTTCCACTATAGCTGTGGACATTTCTCGGGAGAATTCTCAGAATGGCATACGCCATAGACGACTTTCCGCAACCGCTTTCTCCGACAACGGCAAGGCTTGATCCATCTTCCACCCAAAGATTCACGTGATCAACTGCTCTAACAGGTCCCCTCGACGTTCTGTAGTATAACACCAGGTCTTCAGTAACTAGTATCTTCTTCATCATTCCTCCCTCAGTCTTGGGTTCACTATCTTATCAAATGCATAGCTCAGGAGCGTAAAACCGAGTGAAACAAGCATTATCATAAATGCAGGTAGGATAACCCACCACCAGTAACCCTGGTAAAGCGCGCCTGCAGAATATGCGTCTCCGAGAATTCTGCCCCATGTTGGGAGTTCTGGGTCTCCGAGTCCTAGGAAGCTTAGTGAAGCCTCTAGGAAGATGTACGTCGGGACATTGAGTGCTACTAAAGCAAAAGTGAACGGCATTATTCTCGGGATTACGTAGTAGAAAAGCATCCGCGTTTTACTTGCCCCATAAGTTTTGGCGGCCTCTATGTACTGTTCCTCCCTTATCTGAAACGTTATACTTCTAGCGATCTTGCTGGAAACTCCGACTACGCTGAAGACTATAACCCACCCCAGTAATGACCATATCGTGACCTTATAAATTACCGAGATTAGTATTAAAATTGGAAGAACAGGAATAATCAAAAAGAAGTCGGCAATTCTCTGAACCAGTTCATCCCACTTCGGCCCAAACCACGCGCCAGCCGCACCTATAATTACCTGTAATAACGCAGTAGCAATGGCTGCCACGGTTCCGAACGCCAGAGCAACCGGAGCACCCCATAGAATTCCGAGCCATAGATCCCTTCTGTAAAGATCGGTTCCCGCAAATCCATAAACTTTCCCATATACTATGAACCTGGGTTCGGCTGAGATCTTTTTATCAGAGAGTACCTGGAATTTAACAATATATCTGCCTCTTAATACGTTTGAAGAGGCGGCTTCGTTGCCATATTTTGAAGGTGATTTTGAAAAGAGTATTATCTCCGGTCTAATGACTTCAGGAACAGTTCCGGTCTTTTCATAAACGAACCTAGCTATATTCTTCTGAAGCTTTGGATCCAAGGATATATCAAAAGTTGTTTGACCCGAAGACACTAATCCATTAAACAGGTTTATCTCCTCACCATCCGGTCTGATGAAAATTATGTTAAGTCTGACGGGCTTTCCCTTTATATCGGTCTTTATCAATGCCTTTAACTCTGAGGGGTAATCGTCGTAAGTGTATCGGAAATATGCGGTATAGGTAGTTATGTAATGTCCTGAAATTTCTTCTTCTGTAACTCTAAAATGCTTCGAGGTGAGATCTATTGTCTCTGGTAAATTAGTTCCAGTAAACCACTTAACCCACACAGGGGCAGCTAGCGAGGGATATTCATACCATGATTTTAAGTCGTTCCATCTTTTTACGAAGTTGACAGGAGAGTAAAAAGGTATCGAGGCAGACATTAGAATCATCATTCCTAAAATTATGACCGCCGCCATTCCCGTTTTGGTCTTTAGCGCCTCTTTCAAAATCTGTTTAATTCCTGTTGGTGGTGGTGTGCCCACTGCGGATCACCTCATCACTCTTAGACGTGGATCTAGTATTCCATATATTATATCGAGGGCTAGAACAGTCAAAACAATTAAGTAAGCTAATATCACGGTTAATCCGATTATAACTGGAGCGTCAAGGGCAGCTATGGCCTCCCAGAATAATAGTCCGATTCCAGGCCAATTGAACACGGTTTCAGTTATGATAGCTCCAGTCCATGAGAATACTATTGCAAAGGCGACGCCGGTAATTATTGGTGGCGAGCTTGGTCTGAGAACGTATCTCCATAGAATTATTCTTTCTGGAAGACCTTTAGCCCTAGCCGCGGTTACAAAATCTTCTTCCATGGTTTGTAGAACGATGTTTCTCGTCGTATATGCCCAATACCCAAATGATGCGAAGATCCATGTAATTAATGGGAGTGCTAGATGATAAAGTACGTCCAAGAAGTAAGCCACAGGCTCCGTTGGCGCTGGAATGCTTACCATCCCACCGGAGGGAAAGATCCTAAGGTAAAAGGCAAATATCAATATGAAGAGTATGCCGTAAAACCAGGCTGGTTGGACGTAGGTGAAAATTTCTAAAACTATCATAATTCTATCAAATTTAGATAAAGCCTTCCTCGCTTGCACCAGTCCGAGAAATATGCCTATTCCTGCGGCCATAATCGTGCCCAAGGTAAATAAGAGAACGGTTCTGGGAAGCCGTTCCATAATTATATCAGCAATGGCCTTTGAACCTGAACTACTTCTTAAGAAGGCCGCCCTCCCGAGATTAAGTGTTAAAGCTTGTGTAAATTGGATAAGCGATCTCTCTAAGAACGGCTTATCCAGACCTGCAGCTCTTATCTTCGCCTCAATTCTTTGCTCTATGAGTTTCTGTCTTTCTTCTTGAGAGAGTTTCGCGAAATTCGGGTCCCTACTTAGAGCCGTTGTTACGTCAAACGTGATCTGGTCGCGAAGAAGTTTATCGACATATCCTCCAAAGTTGGCTATGACTACGGTCATATAAACGGAAAACATCAAGGTAAGCGTGAGTATAAGCGCCCTTTTCGCGATGAAAGTAGCCATCCCCATTCCGTGTAGGGCCCCCCTTACGGTAACACCATGATTTTTATCGTATATTTAAGCATAAATATCATCAATAAAGAAAGCTATAATATTTGTAGATGAAACCTGTTCTCTGGACTTTTACGGCTGTGTTATTAATTGCGGCGCTGGTGTTAATAGTCATCTCGAATTTTTCGGTTTATCATATTGTTTCAACCTCTAATTTGAGCATCATGGTCCATGAGCGAATGTTATTAAATATCTCAAATGAAACCGGGATATTTAAAGTAAATGTAATTGAGGCGCCTAAGGATACCTTGGTGATTCTGCTGTCTGGGGAAAACTATCAAAAGTTCCTTATGAATGAGCAGGTCTCATCCGCCCCCGTCCTTAAGATAGATGGCAAACGAGAGTTTTTCGGGGAATTTGAAGACTGTTTGGTGATTCTCGTGAATCCGTGTGTAAAAGGCGGTTTCGTGGAGATCGAAGTTTCAAGATATGTGGAAAAGTTTCCTTACGCCTATCTAGCGATTCCCGGTTACTTCCTCTTTATAATCTCCATGGGTCTCCTTTTCCAGCTCGTCAAACATACGTTAAGGTCGCGGTCGAAAAATTTTATATAATAGTTTTTTCAAATTCAAAAAGACGATGCGTATGAAAAAAATTAGACTTCCTGTCATCTGCCTAGTGTTATCAATACTGCTGATACTATCTGCTGTGTCAGTGAGATCTGTGCTAGCACAAGAGATTCCGAATGGCCCGTACCTCGACGAGGTGATTTATGCCGAAGAACCCGATTCCTCGAAGGCGCTAAAAAGAATTGAGGCAAATGAGCTTCAATTATATCTTTGGTATTTGACGCCCGAAGAGGCAAAGACTGCAGAAGAAACACCGAACATAGACCTGATAAGATCTGCTTGCGGAATATATAACTTACAAGTGAACCCCGTTCAATTCAAGGAGGGCTTTAACCCCTTCGCGATAAAAGAGGTTAGAGAGGCGCTGAACTGGCTTCTTGACAGGGGCTTTATCGCTGATGAATTGATGAAGGGGGCTGCTGTCCCGCACGTAACTCTATTCCATCCGCTTACACCAGATTATGCCAGAGTCGCAGACTACATGAAGATCGTTGAGGCAAAGTATAGCTATAATCCGGATAAAGCTCGTGAAGTAATCTTCGACGCCCTCGGAAAAGCTGGCGCCGAGTACATAAATGGAAAGTGGTACTATGGCGGTGAACCGATAACTATCACCGTTGTTATAAGAACCGAGGACGTCAGGAGACAGATAGGCGATTATGTTGCAGACGTGTTGGAGAGCCTGGGCTTCGAGGTTAAAAGAGAATATTCGCCGGCCAGAAAAGCTATACCGCTGGTATACGGTGGTGATCCAACCGCTGGGCAATGGAATATCTACACAGAGGGTTGGGCATTCCTGTCGATTGCCGCATATGATGACACTTATCCTGAATTCATGTTCGTGTCACCGGGATCCGGCGCCATTCTTTCCGTCTATAAACCGTCACCGCTCCTTGTCGACCTTGCCTCGAGGCTATCCACCGCGAAATACAAGTCCTTAGAAGAGAGAAATGAATGGATTAAGAAATTAACAGATCTAACAATTCAGGACTCGCTAAGGGTATGGCTGGTTGCACAGCTCTGCGCCTTCCCATATCATAGCGATCTAACCGACATAGCCTATGATCTCAACGGAGGACCATACTCGTTGTTTACTCTAAGAACTGCGAGATACGCTACAGGCCCTGGCGGAACCGCAACCATTGGAAATAAGATCATGTTCACCAGCGCTTGGAACACCGCTCCCGGTGAAGCGGGATTCACCTGGCTATATGACGCCGTTATAAGATATCAGCTGATAGATCCCGGGGTCTGGCCTCATCCACATACCGGCAGATACATTCCAGTTAGGGCGGAGTTCGATGTTGAGACCGCCGGGCCCGATGGCTCACTTGCAGTACCTGCAGATGCAATGATATGGGACGTAGCCTCGCAGAAATGGGTTGAGGTCGGAGAGGGCGTCATGGCAAAGAGCAAGGTGACTTTCAAGTATACTTGGGGTAAGTGGCATCATGGGCAACCAGTAAACATCGCCGATATTCTAAGCGGGATCGCCGTCACCTTTGAGATACTATCCCCAGAAAGCGAGATCTACGATCCTAATGTCGAAAATCCGACAATACGGACCTTCGTCGACACCTTCAAAGGAATTAAGATAGTCGACGACAACACGGTGGAGGTGTATATCGATTACTGGCATCCAGATGACACCTTCATCGCAGCTCAGGCTGATGTATGGGAAGACACGCCATGGGAACTCCAAGCACTAATGGATGATGCATACAAGTCTAGGGAGCTGGCTTTAAGCGAAACTACCGCCGAAGACTTAGGAATAGAATGGCTCGATCTCACGAAGGGCCCGAGCCTAGACATCTTAGCTAAGCACCTTGATACCCTTGCCGCTGAGAACTACATCCCGCCATATCTAGAAGGTTATGTGACTTCTGATGAGGCTGCTGCTCGATGGAACGCGCTCAAAGCTTGGTATCAAGAGAAAGGCCACTTCTTCGTTAGCAACGGCCCATTCTACCTCGATAAGGTGAACGTTGAAGCTAAGCAGGCGATTCTTAAGGCCTTTAGAGAATACCCATTCAAGGCCGACAAATGGGACTTCCTCGTCGTCCCGAAGATCCCGGAGATAACCCTAGCTCCAGCACCAACCGTGACGCCAGGTCTTGAGGCGACTTTCGAATTCACCAGCACAGTAGCAGGCGAGCCATACGACAAGATACATGCTACCTACATGATAATTGATCCGGCGACCGGCGAAATATTGATTGAAGGTACGGCAACGAAAGTTGAGGCAGGAAAATTCGCGGTTCAACTGGCTGCAGAACAGACTGCCAGACTACTGCCAGGATCCTATGAACTATTGTTGATAGTTGTCGGAGAAGAGGCGGCATTGCCGAGACTGGCATCGACGGCATTCACGGTAATTCCAGCAGTAGCGGCTCTCGAGGAGCAGATAACCCATATACGGGAGAAAGTTGCTGAGGAGATCGCGGGGGTAAACGAGAGAATCGCCGGCATGAGAGATGAAATTGCTAAGAGCGTGGCCTCGCTTGAGAAGCGGGTAATCGAAAACAGCGGGGTTCTACAAGAGTCCGTCTCAAAGATCCAGGAAACTCTCAAGGGAGACATCGATAAACTCTCAACAAGAGTAAGCGACGTAGAGGGCGCTCTGAGCGAGGACATAACCTCCATTAAAGATGACATAGCCGCGCTCAACAACGCCATCAATATTCTGACAGCGCTCGTAGCCATAACGCTGATCCTATCAATAATAGCCATAGTTGTAACGATAAAGAAGCGGTAAATCCACCCCTCCCTTTTTTGAACTAAAATTATTTCGGCTTTCCGTGGAAATGAGAGGATCCTACATCCCTTTGGGTTTAGCAGCAAGATATCGCGTTATTTTTGGAATTTAGCCATTTTTATCGAGGATTTTTCCTAATAGTTGATTAGCCGTCTATTTGACGTTTTTTTCCTCAAATGGTTATTAATTAGTAGGTTTTTTTGAGGCATGCGTGGCATGCGGCCGGTGGCTGATTGGCTGGTGATCCCGGGGCTGGAGGAGATTACGATAGAGGGTTTTAAGGAGTCATTCCGGAGGATCGTCGAGCTCAAGGAGAAAGCGGGGCTCCAGGCGATCTTAGATAACCCGCCGGATCTGCGGAAGAGGGCTGAGCTCTACGCTACGAAATACAGGAATGGGGCTTTGGGATGGGCATCTAATATCTGGCATCGCTCCGAGGCCGGGACGGCGGTCGTGGAGAGGGACGAGGACTTGAGGAAGGAGCATAAGCTCCTGATGCTGAGGGTGCTGGAGCACATATTGGTCCAAGGGCCCTTGATCAAGGTCGACGGCATCTTGGGGAAGCCCGGCACCAAGGCGGCGCTCAGATGCAGGCTCTACTGCGATCCGCAGTTCCCGGATATAGCTTATAGGTGGGCCCAGCTCGCCTTTCCGGGTGACCCCTCGAAGGAGCCGGAGGTCGAGCTATTCTGCATACCGCATTATCTCGGAAACCCGATAAACCCTGAGACGGGGGACATGCTGAAGGTCCTGAGGTTCCCGAACCACAACTACACAATCGTGACTTGTTCCTCTTATCAAGGCGAGGTCAAAAAGGGCTTCCTCAGCCACTGGATCCTCCACGTCTATAAGGCCGGCGGAACCGGAGAACACGCCGCTCTCAGGGAATTCACGGTAAAGAGAAAAGACGGGGCCGAGAAGAGGATTGTGCTATGTATCTGGGGGCTGACGGGGTCGGGTAAATCCACTCATGGTCTATATATCTGGGAGAAAGAGAACGCCGAGGTATATGTGAAGAAATTCGGGATAAATCCATTAGATTACGTGAAGGATCAGGAGTTGAAGAACGACGATATAGTCGCCGTCTTCGAGGATCGAGTCATAGGATCTGAACGCGGATCATGGACGAAGACCGAAAACGTTACCCCGAAGCAGGTCGCAATCTGGAAGGCGGCGATGTCTCCGAGGGCCCTCCACGAAAACACGGAATTCGATGAGAACGGCAACCCATCCCTAGCCGGTAGGCTCTTCCAATATTTCGGCATGTTTAACCGCAACGCCCGCTCGGTCTTCTTCCTAGAAGATACGGGATACTTTAAGGGCGATGTAGAATCCAGCGGCCCCCTCAATATGGCCGTCTTCCTGTCACCAGGATACTTCACGGACTATGCCTGGGTAAAGATAGCTGATCCGGCCTTCGCGGCGAAGGTGCTCGCCGATGGAAGAACTGTCGGGCATCCCGCTCAGTCGAGGGAAGCCGTCGGCGTTATTTTCTCCACTAGATACTGTAAACCGTTCACGATGGGGATCCCATCCACTAAACACGTCTTGAGGTTCTATGAGCTATTGAAGAAGAGGATTGAGAAAGGCGACCCAATAGAAGTCTATCAATTCAACACGACCGGGAGGATAGTCGCGAAGTATACTTGGACGAAGGTTAAGCTCGGAGATGAGGAGATCGAGATGCCGCAGCCTCTCTTCGAGGTAAAGGAAGATGGATTCAGAGCCCCTGTAGGGGGAACCTCTCCGACGATTGAGGAAACCGAGCTCTTCATACTACAAGCGGCCAGAGGCGCGGTGGAATATGAGCCACACCCGATCTGGGGAGATAAAGTGCTAGTTCCCGTGAAAGTCGAGGGAATAGATGAGAGGAGGCTTAGAGAATTGATGCCGACGAGTTATCTCTCCATGAATGAGATGAAGAGGCTGCTGAAGGCCCAGATAAAACTCAGTAAATACTACCTCGACCGACAGTGTCCAGGTCTACCGCCAGAGATCTACAACGCCATGGACTTCTAATCAAATCCCCTTTTACGGCTTCTCTAGGCTCAATATAGTGACATATGCGAAGTGCCCGGTTCCGCCGACGTTGTGTATCAGCGCCTGCCCTCTCTTGATCGGCGCCTGCCTATCTCTCTCGACCTCCTGCCTGAGCTGTTTGACTGCTTCGTGAACCATTCCGAGCCCAGAGGCACCTATTGGATGGCCCTTCGATTTCAAGCCGCCGTCGATATTCACGGGCATCACTCCGCCGATATAGGTCTGCTCTTCCCTCGCCAATAGATATCCCTTCCCTCTCTCCGCGAATCCTAGATCCTCGTATGCCATTATCTCGGCTATAGTAAAGCAGTCGTGGACGAGGGCGAAGTCGAATGCCTTCAGTGGATCCTCTACTCCAGCTTTCTTGTAGGCTTGTCTTGCCGCCTCCACCGCGCTCTCGAGTGAGAGCAAGTTCTTCCGCATAGTCAAATTCGCGGTACCCGTTGCTATTCCCTGGGCTTTGATCCAGATCGGCGTGTCGGTTAACCTTGAAGCTATCTCCTCTGAGGCGACTATTGCCGCCGCAGCTCCGTCGGTTATCGGGGAACAGTCATAGAGCTTCAGGGGCCAGGCGATATACCTGGAGTTCAAAACGTCTTCTATTGTTATCTTCTTCTGGAACTGTGCCTTCGGATTCATCGAACCATAATAATGATTCTTGACAGCTATCTTCGCCAAATCCTCTTCATTGGCCCCATATTCTTGGAAGTATGCGGTCGCGAACAATGCGTAATACGCGGGAAAAGTCAAGCCAAAGTTTTCGAACTCCCAGAAAAAGTTGCCCCCTCTACCGAGTAGCTCGACGACCTGTGGGGTTTCCAATTCATTCATCCTCTCCGCGCCGATCGCTAACGCGATATCGACCATACCGGAGGCCACGGCCATATACGCGGCGTTTAATGCGGCACTACCGGATGCACACGCCGCCTCAATCCTCATGCCACCTGTCGGGGTTAATCCGGAGTATTCACATACTATTGGAAGTGGGAAGAATTCCGAACTCCATCCACCGACATTCGCGAAGGCGACGTATTTCACGTCTTCCCTATCGATACCCGCATCTTCTAAGGCGAGGTGTATGGCTTCCGCCGCGAGTTCCGGTAACTGATGTTCTAGATCTCTTCCAAACTTCGTCATCCCCACGCCTACTATAGCCGCCTTCATCAACGCCTTCACGTTTAAAATCCATTTAACCATTTTCCTCAATCTAGGGAAAATCAATTTTAATTCCTTATCCATTCATCAATGGAACCAGATGACGATTAAGGCCGTAATCTTCGATCTCGATGGAACCCTCGTGGCAATGAAGCTTAAGAGCAGGAAGGCGAAAGAGAAGTTCATTCAGAAGATTGAGGAAGCGGGATTCGACGTGAAGTCGCTGAACCCCAACATGCCATCCGAGTTCATGATACAGCTCTTGGTCACGAAGTATGGGCTCAGCCGAGATCTCTTGATGAGAGTTCTTGATGAATGCTTCCAACCATATGAGCTCGAAGCCGCCGCTGAAGCAGAGCTTAGACCGGGTGCGAGGGAAGTTATACGAGAGCTCAAGGAAATCGGGTATCGGTTAGGGGTCGCCTCTAATAATGGCAGGGTGGGGGTGCGCCTCGCCTTAGAAAAGCTCGGCATCCTCGATTACTTCGACGTAATCGTCGCGAGGGGAGACGTGGATAAGATGAAGCCGGATGGCTCTCCAATATCAGAATGTGTTAGGAGGCTGGGTGTTAACCCCCATGAAGCGGTATATGTGGGAGACGCCGTCATCGACATAATGGCGGCTAAGAAAGCTGGTGTCTATGCGATAGGAATACTCGGGGGCTTCGATTCAAGGGAGAGCCTTGAGAAAAGCAAGCCAGATTACATAATAGGGGATCTGAGCGAGCTTCTCCACGTGTTAAAAAGCATCGAAAAAAGATGACCTTTTTAGACCACGATAACCAATGTTACCATGAGTTGACGGATAAGATCGTCCCCGACACAAGCATCGTGATCAACGGGAGGTTATCAAAGCTCCTAGAAAGCGGAGAATTAGCCGAATGTGAGATAATAATTCCACTCGCGGTCATAGATGAACTTCAGGCGCAGGCATCTAAAGGACGAGACGTAGGCTTCAAGGGGCTCGAGGAAGTAAAGAAAATCAGGGAAATCGCCGAAAAACATGGAATAACCGTGAGATTTTCCGGTGAAAGACCGAGTATAGAAGACATTAAGCTCGCGAAGAGCGGCCGGATAGACGCCCTGATAAGGGACGTGGCGAAGAGCGAGGGCGGAACCCTATACACTTCAGACTACGTACAGGCGTTAGTAGCGGAAGCGGAGGGAATCCCCGTCAAATACGTGGAACCCTACGAAAAAGTGGAAAGATTCTTCTTTGAGAAGTTCCTCGCCCCAGACATCTACAGTCTTCACCTTAAAGCGGGTTCTCCGCCATACGGCAAGCAGCTAAAGAACGGGGATCTCCGCGTCATCAAACTCAGAGAGGAGCCATGCACGGAGGAGGAGTTGAATGCGATAATTGAGGAGGTGATGGCCGCGTCGAGAATAGGCGATGAATACGACATGGTCCTCCTAAGGACCGGGGCGATAATCATAGACTCGGAAGACTACAGGATAAGCGTCGCAAAACCCCCCTTCTCCGATAGCCTGGAAGTAACTATTCAAAGAAACCCACTTAAACAAATAATCGACGAGAAATCCCTTGAAGAGATCCTCCAGAAGGCATCTGATCCCCCACATACAATACTCTTAGTTGACTGCGACGGTATCTACACAACTCCCCTTGCAAAGCTGTTGGCTGAGCGATTACGGGAAAGAGGAAAAATAGTCAAGCTAATAGGGTACTCGAGGAGAGCCCCCTCCACGGCCGCATCAACCTACTATGGCCCCTTAGACGGCGATCTCGATAAGGCGCTGGAGTTCCTATTACTAACTAGACCGGACTACGTCATATTCGACGAGATTCGGAGATCTAGGGATCTAAAACTGATCCGAGAGCTTCGCGAAGCTGGTATAGGGGTAATGGCCTTTATCGGCGCCGGCGATTTACCTACCGCTCTCAGGAAAGCCATAGAATACTTAGGACTAACAGCCCTCCCCGGAATCGTGGATATCTTTGCGTGCATTAAGGGTGGAAAGCTGGAAGTTTACCAAGTTATTTCGGAGATCAGAGTTCCAACTGGCCTCAGCCCCGCGAATCCCCCTAAACCCCTAGTAGCATTACTGAAGGATAACAGGATCGAGGTAGAGGCCTTTGAGATCGATGGCCAGCTCATAATCCAATCCATTGATACAATAGCCAGGAGGCTCAACGTTCTCAAGAATTCTGTTTCCAAGATCATGAGGAGAATTAGGAAAATTGATAGAAGAGCCCGCCTAAAATCCATAGCACTGGATAAGGTGATCGTCAAGGTTTCAGCCTCCAAGCTATCTAAGCTTTTAGAACTCGCCCCAATATTAACGGCGGAACTGGGCTCCTCCCTCGAATTCGTCACATAGACGTTTACGTAAACGTTTTTTACCTCCTATATCCCGTGTTCTAGCGATGTCTCATCGCAAGCGATCGACTTCCGAGAAGCTCATTAAGACCCTGAGGTCGGAGACCGCTGAAAAATTATTTCTGGCGGTGTTGATGATTTTCGCTGTGGCTTTCTTCAGCGGCGTTACGTATTCTATGGCTACGAATAACCCGATATCGGTAATCTATCTCCAGGGAGGCGTTATGAGGATTTTCGTTTGGAACATGCTCATGCAGACACATGCCGAGACCATCGTGGTATTCATCTACTATGCCATGGGATTCATCGGCCTCCTTCTCTATGTTAGAGCGGTTTCCAGGCCATCCGACCCGAGAACCACGAAGTATATGCTCTTCTTCAGCTTCCTACTCCTCCTCCTAGCCAGCCTAGGTCTCTATAACGGATTCGTCGAGAAATTCATAACCCCAACCTAACCTCATCCCGGAGCGACACCCGACCTAACTATCCTAAAGTAGATCTCCTCCCCGGTTTCAGGCTTCTCTAAAATTATCTTACTGAGGGGCCGCCCCGGCCTCCTCTCAATTCTGAGCACGTAATCCGCAAAATAGGTTAGGATTCTGTGGGCGACCGCCCTCGCCTCACCTTTATCGGGAATGCTATGCACCTGTCCTATAACTATAATCGCTAGGTCATCTCTTATCGCGGCCTCTTTTAGGACCGCGAGCTGGAATGCTAGCCTCTTGTAGATATTGATGTCGGTTTTAACGTCGCCTACAAGTTCTATTCTATGGAGATATGTGAAATCGTCGAAGACTATTAGGGGGGCGGGAGCCTTCTCGTCGAGTATCCTTAGGACGACTTCTTCCTGCTGGAGAAAGTTCTCAACATTCAACACGTAAATCCTGTTTTCATCAACGCGATTCGACTCGATAATCTGAGACAATCGAAGTGGATGAAGTTTTCCAGAGCAATCGATATATGCGGCTGAGGCCATGCGGGCTGCGGAGGCACAGATCTTCAAGGCTAAACTCGTTTTCCCAGATTTCTCCTGACCATAGATCAAAGTTATTGCTCCTGTTCTGATCCCGCCTCCTAATCCCTCATCGAGTTTTGGAAGACCTGTGGAAAATCTCATCCAACTAAGTGATTAAGAAGGGAGATTGAATAAAAGAATTCACGTTATATCCTCCGGTTTATGGCCATATTCCTAGGGAGTTCACCGCTTCGGCGACTCTGTGGACGGCGAGTAATAGAGCCCCCTTCCTCATGTCGACCTCGTATCTACTGGAGTATTCGAGTACTTCATCAAATGCTTTCACCATCTTGTCATCAAGCCTCTTCAATACTTCTTCCCGGCTCAACCTAAACCTCTGTAGATTTTGGACCCATTCGAGATAGCTGACTGTCACTCCTCCCGCATTTGCGAGTATATCCGGGACAACCTTGATTCCTCTTTCGGCGAGGATCTTATCGGCCTCGGAGGTGGTTGGACCATTTGCCCCCTCCACTATTACTTTCGCCCTGATTCTATCAGCGTTCTTAATCGTTATCTGCTCTTCTATCGCGGCTGGGATCAGGAAATCAACATCGAGTTCCAGTAATTCTTCATTCGAGATATTTTCAGCTCCTTGGAAGTTCACGACGCTTCTCGTCTTCTTTTTATGCTCCATCACCTTCTCGGGAATTAATCCATCGCGACAGAGTATCCCACCTTTTGAATCGCTGACAGCGACTATTTTCGCCCCCCAATCGTGGAGTATTCTTGCCGCATTATATCCGACATTTCCATATCCTTGAATTGCAATAGATGCGTTTTTGAATGGTATCTTGAACTTTTTCGCCGCCTCTCTAACGCATACGGCAACTCCATAAGAGGTTGCTTCTTCCCTACCTTCGCTACCTCCAACGTGTACGGGTTTACCGGTGACGATCTCAGGGGTTGGGGCGCCCTTAAGCTGGCTATAGGTATCCATTATCCAAGCCATGGTCTGGGGATCTGTGTAAACATCAGGTGCGGGGATATCGATATGTGGGCCTATCACGTCAGCTATGGCCGCGGTATATCTCCTGGTAAGCCTCTCGATCTCCGACCTAGACATCTCCTTCGGATTACACTTGACACCTCCTTTTGCCCCTCCAAACGGGAGATCGACAACCGCCGTTTTCCAAGTCATGAGCATGGCGAGTGCGGTCACCTCCTCGAGGGTTACATCCGGATGATATCTTATTCCGCCCTTATAGGGGCCTCTCGCGTTATTGTGTTGAACCCTATAACCGATAAACACCTTCACGCATCCACTATCCATCTTAACCGGAACCGACACAGTCACAACTCTCTTCGGAGTTTTCAAAAACTCTCGGAGCCCCTCATCGAGATTGAGCGTCTCAGCGGCTTCATCAAATCTATCCAAAACATCCTTTAGAAAGCGTTCTCCCTTCCCATTCATAGCACTTCAAGCATTTTCTCATAATTTGTGAGACATAAATATTAAGTAATACGCCTATCATTTGCCAAGTTTTTAAGATATTTTTTCCATGTCTTTGATGTCGACCAGACAATGTGGCGCAAATGTGTCGACGTTTATTCCGGCCTCGACTATGGCCGCAGCTGAGACGACCCCGCCGATCATCGATATCCCAAACCTATCCATGGAAACGGGCACGCCCAGTACGGCCTCATTGGGTAGTCCTATTGATAATATTCCCGACCATCCCTGCTTCTGGAGGGCAGAGATTGCTCCTAACGATTTATCCCTAGCTGAAGCCGGTATCTCCCTCATATTCGCCGGCACCATTCCGGATCCCGTTTCAAGAACCCTTAGGATAGACGTTGCATGTTTATAGATGAAGATCTCTAAAGGCGGTATAGTCGTGTGTTCATAGGATATTAAATCCACGAATCTTATTGGTTTTCCACCAAGGAATTGGACCAACCCACCGTACTTTAGTAACAACGGTATTCCTGAATGAATCAACACGCCGTCTATTGTTAGGTTACAGATTGTTAAAATGACGATCTTATTTTTCGGGGCAACTATACCCCGATATTCTTCCTCTTCGTCCAAGACCTTGATATAAGGCAGGGGCAGAAATCTACCCTCATAAAGTCTGTGAATGACTTCGAGGGATTTTTTCTCAAATTTCTTATCCATTAACAAAACATTTGCTACAACGTCTCCGCTTCCCGTTTCGGGAGAATACGTGACTTTATATGCCAATGAGAGATATTTCGTAAGGATTGATCCCACTCGTTCATAGGCCAACGCTCTGCTGAGTTCCTCTAGACCCATCTTAGTTATCGTTCTACCCTCTTTTTCATGTCCCTCAACCAGCCCCTTCTCTTCCAGGAGCTTTAGGTGATATCTTATGGTCCTCTCGCTGAGGAAGAACCCCCTCTTCGCGAGTTCCTTCCTTATAATCGACGAGCCCACCGGTTGAGAGTATTCGCTGAGAACCCTCAATATCTCCAACTGCTTTCTATACACATCGTTCGAAACTTTTGACAAAGTCCCTCAGCTTGGGTTTCCAGAGAGGTATATTTAAGACTTAATCACATTTCATCGAATATGCTTCTGGAGAGCGAAGGATTATTCACGTGATCTTCAACGTAAAAATATTAATGATGCTTTTCACAAGGTTTTGTATGAAAATCTTAGAGGTCGGAGGCTTCAAGTACCTACAGTTATCTTGGGCGGATATCGAGTCCCTCGTGGAGCGGCTCGCCGATAAGATAATCTCCGATTATAGCCCAGATATCCTGATAGGCATCCTCCGCGGGGGCGTCACCGTCGCCCACCTCCTCTCAGATGTCTTGGGATTTAGGAAAATTTACCCGGTGGGTTGTAGTAGTTACGTTGATGTGGCCAAAAGATTCAGCGTGAAGATCTATAGCCCCCTGGCCTTAAAGGATCTCTCCGATAAACGTGTGCTGTTGGTCGACGATGTGGCGGATGAGGGTCTTACTTTAAAGGGTGTGATCGAGCAGGAGATAGCCCCTAAGAATCCGCTTGAAGTGAGGGTCGCTACGCTTCATATGAAGCCCTGGTGTAAGTTTAAGCCCGATTACTATGTTGAGGTAACCGATGCTTGGATAGTCTATCCTTGGGAGAAATGGGAAGTGGTTAGACAGGTCGCCGAGGGATTCATCAAGAACCTAGGAAAGGAGAAGGGGATGGACCGGCTGGCCGACCTCATGGAAGCAGATGTTAAGAAGGTCCAGAAGGTCTTGGCCTCGACTCGAAACCCCCTCCTCACGGGATAGTTTTAATTTATGTCGTATTTTCCACATCTTATTGGGCGTCGTGAAGATCTACGCGGAGACTTATGGATGTGCTGCCAACGTCGCGGATTCAGAGATAGCTCTCGGTCTCCTTAGACAGGCGGGACACGAATTCGTTTCAGATCCACGTGACGCCGACGTCATTATAATCTTCACCTGCGTCGTCAAGAAGCCAACCAGCGATAGGATGCTGTATAGGATCTCGAAGCTGGCAGAATATGGTAAGCGGCTGATAGTTGCTGGATGCATAGTTCCCGGCGAGCCGGAAAAGGTTAAGAGAATTGCGCCGGAGGCGATCATGCTTCATCCGAGGGCCATAACTAAGATAAGGGAATCGGTTGAATTGGGAAGGAGTTTCTGGAATGAATACGAAGAAGTAAAGCTTTGTTTGCCCCGAATAAGAAAGAACCCCATAATCGCGATCATTCCCACCTCTGAGGGCTGCGCTTGGGGTCTCTGCAGCTTCTGTATAGTCGCGAGGACCCGTGGATCCTTTAGGAGCTATCCAAT